>NZ_JBAQRT010000211.1:0-31212 GCF_049306435.1 Zavarzinia sp. | reverse complement strand
GGCTGGCCGCGGCCGGGGCGGGGTGCCCGGGCTCGACCATCCGCTTGCGCTTGTGTTCGACGACAACCGGCTTCGACCGGCCATGCGAGAAGCTCTGGCGCACCTGTCCGGCGGCTTCGACCGCCGGCTTCTTCATCTGAAGGGTACGCGAGCCGCCGAGGCTCAGCTTCTTGTCGTCGTTATCCTTGACGTCACTCATCGATCATTCCGCCTGCGCCCCAGCCCGGGGCAATTCCGGCCCGTTGGCCGCTACCAATAAACGAAACCCGGCGAGACGTCGTGCCTCGCCAAGGAACTGCTCTGCCAGCCGGCCGGGTTTGAAGGCTGCATGTATGGCATTTTCCCGGCCCATTGCCAAACTCAATTCGGCGCTGGTCAGTATCTCGGAATGCATGGCAGCGGCCGAAATCGACCGCAGCTTGCGTTTTCCGTCGGCGGCGCCATCACTGGCGCCGAGAAGAAGGCCGAAGGGGGCCTTCCTTGATTGGGATTCGATCTTGTCGTAACCGGCCGTCACCTCGCCGGCACGCCGGGCAAGGCCGAGGATATCCATGCAGCGCCGGGCGAGCATGGTCTCGATCCGGTCGGCGAGGCCGTCCGGGATGGTCAGGGGACCCTGGTGGCCGGCGCGCGCCGCCGCCTTGACGAAGAGCTTCTTCGCGATGGCCTTATCGACGGCGTCGCGGCGGGCGCAGGTCCAGAAACCGCGCCCCGGCAGGACGGCCTTGAGGTCGGGGACCAGCGTGCCGTCGGGGCCGACGACATAACGGATCATGGCTTCGCGTTCGAGGGTTTCCCCCGTCGCGATGCATCGTCTGATGGGACCAGGCCCGTCGTCGGTAGCGCCAAGGGCTACCGACGGCGCGGGCGCATCACTCGATGGCGTCAGAGGAGGTGCTTGCATCACCCTCCTCCTCGTCCGCGAACCAATGGGCTCGGGCGGCCATCACCATTTCGGTGGCCGTGTCCTCGTCGAGGCCGTAGTCCTTCAGGACACCGTCCTTCGTGTTGATCAACTCGTCGGTCGACAGATCGGCGAGATCGTCCAGCGTCTTCACCCCGGCCTGGCCGAGGGCGACCAGCATGGCCGGCGTGACATGGGGCAGGGCGGCGATGGCGTCCTCAACGCCCATCTGCTTGCGCTCTTCCTCGAAGCGGGCGTCGCGTTCGGCGATCTTCTCGCGGGCGCGTTCCTGCAGGGCGGCGGCGATTTCCTCGTCGAAGCCCTGGATGCCCGACAACTCGTCCTCGGCGACATAGGCGACTTCCTCGATCGAGGTGAAGCCTTCGGCGGCGAGCAACTGGGCGATCGTCTCCTCGACGTCGAGATCGCGCACGAACATCTCGGACTTGTTGCGGAATTCTTCCTGGCGGCGGGTCGATTCCTCGGCCTCGGTCAGGATGTCGATGTCCCAGCCGGTGAGCTGCGAGGCGAGGCGGACGTTCTGGCCGCGGCGCCCGATGGCGAGCGACAGCTGATCGTCCGGCACCACGACCTCGATGCGGCGGCTTTCCTCGTCGAGCACGACCTTGGCGACTTCCGCCGGGGCAAGAGCATTGACGATGAAGGTGGCCGGATCGGGCGACCACTGGATGATGTCGATCTTCTCGCCCTGCAGCTCGCCGACGACGGCCTGGACGCGGCTGCCGCGCATACCGACGCAGGCGCCCACGGGGTCGATCGAACTGTCGCGCGAGACGACGGCGATCTTGGCGCGGCTGCTCGGATCGCGGGCGACCGACTTGATCTCGATGATGTTGTCGTAGACTTCCGGCACTTCCTGGGCGAAGAGCTTCGCCATGAACTGCGGATGGGTGCGGCTGAGGAAGATCTGCGGCCCGCGGGCCTCGCGCCGGACGTCATAGACATAGGCGCGACAGCGGTCGCCATTGTGGAAAGTCTCGCGCGGCAGGCTCTCGTCGCGGCGCATGATCGCCTCGGCGCGGCCCAGGTCGACGATGACATTGCCGTATTCGACGCGCTTCACGAGGCCGTTCACGACCTCGCCGATGCGGTCCTTGAATTCCTGGTACTGACGCTCGCGCTCGGCGTCGCGCACCTTCTGCACGATCACCTGCTTGGCGGTCTGGGCGGCGATGCGGCCGAATTCGAGCGGCGGCAGCGATTCCGACAGGAAGTCGCCGACCTGGGCCGCCGGATTGCGGGCAAGCGCGTCGTCGAGGCCGATCTGGGTGGCGTCGCTCTCGACATGCTCGACGACCTCGAGCAGGCGATAGAGGCGCATCTCGCCCGACTTCGGATCGATCTCGGCGCGGATCTCGTTCTCGCTGCCGTAACGCGAACGGGCGGCCTTCTGGATCGCCTCTTCCATGGCTTCCAGAACGACGAATTTGTCGATCGACTTCTCGCGGGCGACCGCGTCCGCGATCTGCAGAAGTTCGAGCCGGTTCGCACTGACAGCGGCCATCTTCATCACCTCAAGCGGTCTTTTCGCCGGCAGGCTCTTCGGCCGCGGCGTCGTCTTCGATAAGCTCTTCGTCACCGGCGACGGCGGCGACCTTCGCCACCTCGTCGGCCCCCGGCGGCAGCAGCGTGCCCTTCAGGCTGGCGGCGATCAGATCGTCGGTCAGCACCAGACGGGCATCGCCGATCAGCGGGAAGGGCAGGCGCCAGGTCTGCCCGTCGACGGTGATCAGCACGTCCTCGCCCTCGATCCCGACGAGGCGGCCCCGGTAGCGCTTGCGCCCCTCGACCGGCATCACCGTCTCGACCTTGGCTTCATAGCCGGCGAAACGGCGGTAATCGTCCAGCCGCATCAGCGGCCGGTCGATCCCGGGCGACGAGACCTCGAGGACATATTCGCTGGAAATCGGATCCTCGACGTCGAGGATGGCGGAAACCGCGCGGCTGACGTCGGCGCAATCCTCGACCGACATGGTGCCGTCGGGGCGCTCGGCCATGATCTGCAGCACGGGACGCTTGGCTCCGCCGAAGCGCACGCGCACGAGAATGAAGCCCATCGCGAGAAGCGACGGCTCGATCATGGCGGCGATGCGGCTGGTGAGTTCCATTCCTGTCCTCTAAACGACGAAGCGGGCCGTCTGGCCCGCTTCGATCTCATCCCGAGGGTACCATCGGGCTATGTGAGCTGTGATGTACAGCGTGGGGCCGAGACTTTCAAGTCTTTCGTCACAGGACGTTCGGAATGGCGTCAGCCGCCGACGCGGCGGAAGCGCAGGTAGGCGGGCTTGCGGCCGGCGGCGATCGCCTTCGCCTCGTAGCGGGTCGGCGGCCAGTCCTCGGTCCGCGCGCGCCAGTCGGCGGGGCCTTCGGCCAGCCATTCGAAGCCATGGTGCAGGCCGACCTGGGCCAGGGTCCACTCGATGTAACCCATGATATCGCTGGCGACGCGGAATTCGCCGCCCGGCTTCAGCGCCCGCGCGAGGAGGTCCAGGGTTTCCTGCTGCACGAAGCGGCGCTTGTGGTGCCGGCTCTTCGGCCAGGGATCGGGGAACAGCAGGAAGGCGCGCGACAGGCTGGCCTCGGGCAGGGCGGCCAGCAACAGGCGGGCGTCATCGGCCAGCACCCGGACATTGTCGAGGCGCCGCTCCTCGACATGGCGCAGCAGGCTGGCCATGCCGTTGACGAAGGGCTCGGCACCGATGATGCCGATATCCGGGTGGGCTTCCGCCTGGGCGGCCAGATGTTCGCCGCCGCCGAAGCCGATCTCGAACCAGACGTCGGCCACGGCGCGCGGAAACAGGCCGCGCGGATCGAGGATCTCGCCCGGGGGCGGCAGGGGCACCGCCAGCCGGGTCAGGCCGGTATCGAGGATATCGGCCTGGCGCGCCCGCAGCTTGTGGCCGCTGCGCCGCCCGAAAACCTTCCGGCGAAGCGCCGGGGTCTCGACCGGCGCTTCGTCGCCCTCGGTCATGATCAGGCGCCGATCGCCGTCTTCAGGGCGTCGACCAGATCCAGCTTCTCCCACGAGAAGCCGCCGTCGGCATCCGGCTCGCGGCCGAAATGGCCGTAGGACGAGGTGCGGGCGTAGATCGGCTTGTTCAACTGCAGATGGGTGCGGATACCGCGCGGCGACAGGTCCATGACCTGCTGGATCGCCCTGGCGAGACGGTCTTCGTCCACGGTGCCGGTGCCATGCAGATCGACATAGAGGGCGAGCGGCTTGGACACGCCGATGGCATAGGCGACCTGCAGCGTGCAGCGCTCGGCGAGGCCGGCGGCGACGACATTCTTGGCGACATAGCGCGCGGCATAGGCGGCGGAACGGTCGACCTTGGTCGGGTCCTTGCCCGAGAAGGCACCGCCGCCGTGCGGGGCGGCGCCGCCGTAAGTGTCGACGATGATCTTGCGGCCGGTCAGGCCGGCGTCGCCATCCGGGCCGCCGATGACGAACTTGCCCGTCGGGTTCACGTAGAATTCCGCCTCGGGGCACATCCAGCCTTCAGGCAGGACCGAGAGCACATGGGGGCGGACGATCTCGCGCACCTGCTCCTGGCTCAGCGCCTCGTCGTGCTGGGTCGAGACGACGACCGAGGTCGCGCGCACCGGCTTGCCGTTCTCGTAAGCGAGGGTGACCTGGCTCTTGGCGTCGGGGCCAAGGCCCGACTTCGGGTCGGCGTGGCGCAGGTCGGCCAGATTCTTCAGGATGCGATGGGAGTAGACGATCGGCGCCGGCATCAGCACGTCGGTCTCGCGGCAGGCGTAGCCGAACATGATGCCCTGGTCGCCCGCGCCTTCGTCCTTGTTGCCGGCGGCATCGACGCCGACGGCGATATCGGCCGACTGGCCGTGCACGCGGCAGACGACTTCGGCGTTACGCCAGTGGAAGCCTTCCTGCTCGTAACCGATCTCGCGGATCGCCTGACGGGCGCTTTCGATCATCGCGTCGTGGGAGACCGGCGTCGCGCTGCGCACTTCACCGGCGAGGACGACGAAATTGGTGGTCGCCAGGGTTTCGACCGCGACACGGGCCTGCGGATCGACGGAAAGGAAAGTGTCGACGATCGTGTCCGAGATGCGATCGCAAACCTTGTCCGGATGGCCTTCGGAAACAGACTCAGACGTGAAGAGATAATTCGAGCGCGCCACAATCGACTCCCAGTAACGGCGTGTCCGGTCGAAAGACATTCCGGCCCTGACGAATGGGTGTTTTTGGCAGGACGTGCGCTGCCGGTCAAGCGGTCGCGGATGTCCTCGCCGTTTCCGCCAGGGTGCGGATGAGGTCGATCACCTTGCGGCGCAGCTTGGGATCGTCGATTTCGTAATAGGCCTTCAGGAGGTCGATCGATTCCTTACGGCTGAGCTGTTCATGCTCGAAGGCCGCCGCTGGCGGCTCGCCAAGACCGTCATGGGCGGCGGGGCCGCCCTCGTAACCGTCGAAGAAATAGGAAACCGGAACGTCGAGCACTTCGGCGATCCGGTGCAGTTTGGAGGCGGAGACCCGGTTGGCGCCCCGTTCGTATTTCTGTACCTGCTGGAAGGTCAGCGCCAGCGCCTCGCCCAGCTTTTCCTGACTCATGCCGATCAGCTGGCGGCGCAGCTTGACCCGCGCACCGACATACACATCGACGGGATTGGCCATGACGACTCCGAATGAACAGCGGCGCAGACGCAAAATTGCGCCGGGAAGGCATATTCCTGTATGCCGCTGCCAAGAGGGATGGTCAAGCCGTGTTGCGGCGAAGTGAAAAGGCCGATGCAAGGAGAAGTGCGGCAAGCCCGAGGGCGATCGCCGCGCCGAAACGGGCGTAAGGCGTCGCCGCTACGGCGGCGGGAAGTTCGCCGTCGATGATGCCGGCAACCCCCAGCGGCAGCGCCTGCTCGATGCGGCCGTAAGGATCGACAAGGGCGGAAATGCCGGTATTGGCGGCCCGGGCCAGCGGCAGACCCTGTTCGATCGCGCGCAGCCGCGCCTGCGCCAGATGCTGCGGCGGCCCGCTGGAAGTGCCGAACCAGGCGTCGTTGGTCACATTGACCAGCCAGCCGGGACGCTGCCCCAGGGCAAAGGATGCTTCCGGGAAAATCGCTTCATAGCAGATGAGCGGCAGGACCGCGGGCAATCCCGGCAAGCTCAATTCGGCCGGGCCGGGACCGGCGGAAAAATCGACCGCGCCAACCGCCAGCTTGTCGAGGCCGACAAGGCCAAGCACGCCGCGCATCGGCAGATATTCGCCGAAGGGCACCAGATGGTGCTTGTCGTAAGTGCCAAGCACCGTGCCGTCGCCGGCGATGGCATGAAGGCTGTTCCAGGCGCGAAGGCCCGCCGCATCCTCCTCGACCCGGACCGCGCCGATCAGGGCGACGCCATCGGCGGGCACGAGGCCGCCCAGCAACGCGGGCAGTTTCGGATCGATGTCGAGCCGGTAGGGCAGGGCTGTTTCCGGCCAGATCACGACGCGGGGCGGCTGGCCGCTGGCGGTCGGTCGGCGCGACAGGTCGAGGTGGCGGTTCAGATTGTCGATCAGGGCGGCGGCCGAGTGTTTCCGTTGCTGGTCGATATTGCCCTGGACGAGGCGGATGCTGACCGCGGGCGACAGGCGCGGGGCGGGGCCCTCCGGCAGGCGGATGTAACCGAAGGCAAGACAGCCGCCGAGGATGGCGAGGCCGAGGCCGAGGGCCGGAAGCCGTCCCGTCGCCGAGGGGCGGAGCAGAAGCGCGGGCAGGCCGGTGATCAGGGCGGTCGCGCCGCCGAGGCCAAGGCTGCCGGCGAGCGCGGCGCCCTGCGCCATCACCGGCGTCTCGGTCCAGATCGCCGCCAGCGGGTTCCACGGAAAACCGGTCAGGACATGGCCCCGGGCATATTCGCCCAGGATCCAGCAGCCGGCGAGGGCCAGCACCAGCGCCGGCCCCCGTCGCCCGATCAGATAGGCGAGGGCGACGGCCGCGGCCGGGAACAGGGCGAAGACCAAGGGCAGGCCGAGATCGGTGAAGGGCAGCAGCCAGGCGAAACGCTCCGGATCGACCAGAAGGGCGATGCCGATCCAGTAGAGTCCGGCGACGAAATGGCCATAGGCCCACCACCAGCCGGCGAAGAAGGCCCGGCGCGGGCTGCCCGCTCCCTCGATGAGGAGGACGAGGACCGGAAAGCCGATGAACAGCGCCGGCCAGATCCCGAGCGGCGGCATCGCCAGGGTGGAGATCGCGCCGGCCAGGGCGGCGACAAGGGCGCGCCGCCAGCCGGACAGGCCGGCGATGCTCTCGGCGAGGCGATGCATGATGGCGATCAGTCCTCGACCGTGTCGGGCGCGATGTGGCGATAGATGCGCAGGCGGCGCACGGTACGGGGATCGGCGTCGACGACCTCGAAATCGAGACCCTGGCCGAGGGCGATGCGCTCGCCCGCCTCGGGCACGCGGCCGGCGAGGGAGACCAGAAGTCCGCCGATCGTGTCGATTTCCTCCTCGAGATCGTCGGGCACCAGATGCTGGCCGAGGGCGGCCTCGACATCCTCGATGGTGGCGCGGGCATCGGCATCGAGCACGCCGTCGGCCCCGACGGTGAACAGCGGGCCTTCGTGTTCGTCGTGCTCGTCCTCGATGTCGCCGACGATTTCCTCGACCAGATCCTCGATGGTCACGAGACCGTCGGTGCCGCCATATTCGTCGATGACGATGGCGAGATGCGAACGCTCGGCCTGAATGCGGGCCAGCACTTCGCGCAAGGACAGCGACGGCGGCACGAAGAGCACGCGGCGCAGGATGGTGGCGAGACTGAAGGGCTCGCGCCCGGCCCAGAAGCGCAGCACGTCGCGGACGTGAACCATGCCGACGACATCGTCGAGCGATTCGCCATAGACGACGAGGCGGGAATGGCCGCTTTCGAGGAAAGTCTCGATCAGCTTGTCTAGGCTGATGTTTTCCGGCACCGCGTAGATGTCGGCGCGCGGCACCATGACGTCGTCGACGGACATTTCGCCGAATTCGAGCAGGTTGCGGATCATCTCCCGCTCGCCTTCGTCGGGCGTGTGGTGGGCCGCTTCCTCGTGTTCGTCGATGATGTCCTCGAGGCTGGCGCGCAGGGACTGTTCCGGCTTGCCGCGGGCGAGGCCGCGCAGCCAGGACATGAAACCGGCGCTATCGCGCGGAGATCGACTGCTGCTATCGGTCATGGCCGGGCCTCGCCATAGGGATCGGCGATACCCAGGCCGGCAAGAACGGCGGTCTCCATGGCTTCCATTTCTTCGGCTTCCGCGTCGTCCTCGTGATCGAAGCCGAGCAAATGCAGGACTCCGTGAACGACGAGGTGACGGGCGTGGTCGGCGAGTGACTTGCCCTGGTCGACGGCTTCCCGCCGGCAGGTCTCGAGGGCCAGGATCACATCGCCCAGGGGACGCGGGGCATCGGGCGGCAGCAGGGCGGCCATCGCCCCTTCGAGCCCGGGAAAGGACAGGACGTTGGTGGGCTTGTCCTTGCCGCGCCAGTCACGGTTCAGGACACGGACTTCCGCGTCATCGCTCAGGGTGATGGCGATTTCGACAGGACCGGTCGCGCCGGACAATACGGCGCAGCGCGCGGCGCCGGCGGCGAACGCAGCCTTCGCGGCCGGGGGCAACAGACGGCGCAGATCAGGAAGCGCGGACGTCCAGTCCCGGCACGCCGTCCGCAGGCTGACCCTGGGACGCGGACGGGACCGCTGTTGGCTGGGGTCCGGCGGGGGGCTGGCCTTCGCTGATCGGCGTCGGCTCCGCTGGGCGGGGGCGTGATGGCTCGCCCTGGGCGGTGTTGGCGTCGTCATGGCGGCGTTCCGGGGTCGGCTCCTTCTTCGCAGGCAGGGGAGGATATTCGATGCGGGTATGATAGACGCCGAGGGTCAGGACCCGGACGAAGGCGGCCTCGACCGTGGCGAGATCCTTCATGGTCAGGGCGCAATCGTCCAGCTGGTGATCGGCGATCTTCTCGGAAATGACCTTGGCGACCCGCTCGCGCACGTCGGCGGGCTTGGGGTCCTTCAGGGCGCGGGTCGCCGCCTCGACCGTATCGGCCAGCATCAGGATGCCGGATTCCTTGGTCCTGGGGCGGGGGCCGGGATAGCGGAATTCGGCCTCGTTCACCGCTTCGCCGCTCGCCTTGGCGCGATCGAGCGCCCGCTGATAGAAGACGCGCAGCAGCGTGGTGCCCTGATGCTGGGTCACGGCGTCGAGGACGGGACGGCCCAGCCGGTGCTTGCGGGCGATGTCGATGCCATCCTTGATATGGGCGAAGATGATGCGGGCGGACAATTCGGGCGGCAACCTGTCGTGGACATTGCTGCCGCGCTGGTTCTCGGCGAAATAGCTCGGCCGCTCCATCTTGCCCAGATCATGATACAGGGCCATGACACGGGCCTGCAGGCCGTTGGCGCCGATCGCCTCGGCCGCGCTTTCGGCCAGATTGGCCATCATCACCGAATGGTAGTAGGTCCCGGGCGAGCGCAGCGCCAGCTGCTTCAGCAGGGGATTGTCGGCCGACGCCAGCTCGAGGAGACGCATGTCCGTCGTCTCGTCGAACAGCCATTCCAGCAGCGGCAGGCCGGCGGTGGTGAAGGCCGAGATCAGCAGCGTGCCGACCAGCCCCGCGATGGCGGCGCCGACGAAATAGGAAATCTCGTCCGGCGGCACGGTGGTATCGAGCACGACCATGATCGGCACCAGGACGAGCTGGGCGCCGGCGATGGTCAGGCCGACCTTCAGGATGTCGGAACGGCGCCGGCCGCGCCGCGCGGTCATGCCGGCGGCGAGGACCCCGACGAGATAATGCGCCAGCACCCAGATGTCGCCGCCCACGCGGTAAGCCATCAGAAGGGCGAGGCTGACGCCGACGAGAAGGCTGGTCCTCGTGTCGATCACGAGGGCGACGATCACCGTCGCCAGGGCGACCGGCGGCAGGAAGGCGGCGGCATCGGCGGGAACGCCAAGGCCGGCGGCGACACCCCGGCCGGCATACCAGCTGGCGACGCCGACGATCGAGGTGCCGAGGACGACGGCGAGGGTGATGTAGATCTGCTTGCGGCCAAGGAAGGAGGTGGCCCGGCGGACCCGGAAGAAGCTGCCGGCGAGCAGCGTGAGCCCGAGGATGAGAGCGCCGACCGCCAGGGTCTCGCCGATCACCGAGCGCTGGGCGCCGCCCTCGTTCAGGAGGCGCAGGCGATCCTGGGCCGATTTGGTCACCCGGTCGCCCTCGCGGATCACCACTTCGCCGATGGCGAGGCGGACCACCACCGGCTCGGCCGCCGCCACCGCCTTGTCGCGTAAGGACGCGGTCAGGGCCGGATCGGGCGCGAGATTGGGCGCGGTCAGGGCGAGGGCGGTTTCAAGGACGAAAGTGCGGGCGGCCCGCGCCGTGCCATAGGGCGCGTCGCCCGAACGGGCCTGGATCAGGCGGCGGAACTGGGCAAGGTCGAGCACGCCGGCGACCAGCGCCTTGTCCATGCGCTTGCCGTCAGGGTCGGAAACCTGGATCGGTCCTTCCGGCGGCAGGTCGTCGCGATCGGCGATGATCATGCGGTCGATGCCGAGGTTCAGCAGATAGGAAATGGCGGCGGTCAGATCGGCCGGATTGTCGATCTTCTCGATCAGGTCGAAGACGGCCTGCGATACCGGACGGCCGATCGCCTCCTGGAAGGCGGCGCGGCGCTGGGCCGGGGCCAGGGTCATGTCGCGCGCCCGCTCGGCCATGGCTTCGACCGCGGTCGCGACCTGTTTCGACAGGGTCAGGTAGAGGTCGGGCGTATAGGTGAAGACCGGCAGGCTGGACGAGGCGGCGACGGCGCGGCGGGCGTCGGTCGCCGTCTTGTCCTCGACCGCCACGGCGCGTTCGGCCCGGACGGTTTCCGAGGCGATGGAATCGAGCGGCGGTATGGGCCGCACCGACTGGCCGGCCGGCGCGAAAACGAAGGTCAGGGCGATGATCACCGCCGCGAACAGCGGCGAATCCAGCCAGGGCCGCCAGCGCGTCCAGCGATCCTCGGCCAGGGCGCGGATCGCGGTCGCCGACAGCAGGGCGCGGGCGCGCTGCAGATCCGAGGCGTCGCTCTCGGCGGCGGGCGGGACGGCGGTGGCCATCAGCGGCCCGCCTCTTCGCGGAGGCGATAGGCACGGACGATCTTGGTCACCAGCGGATGGCGCACCACGTCGTTTTCATCGAAGCGGCAGAAGCCGATGCCGGGCACGCCTTCCAGGGTCTCGATCGCCTCGGTCAGGCCGGAGCGGACGCCGGGCGGCAGATCGATCTGGCTGGGATCGCCGGTCACCGCCATGCGGCCGTTCTCGCCCAGGCGGGTCAGGAACATCTTCATCTGGCCGGCGGTGGTGTTCTGCGCCTCGTCGAGGATGACGAAGGAATTGGCCAGGGTCCGCCCGCGCATGAAGGCGAGCGGGGCGATCTCGATCTCCCCGGTCTCCAGACGCCGCGCGACCTCGCCCTGGGGCATCATGTCGTAAAGCGCGTCATAGAGCGGGCGCAGGTAAGGATCGACCTTTTCCTTCATGTCGCCGGGCAGGAAGCCCAGCCGCTCCCCGGCCTCGACCGCGGGGCGGGACAGCACCAGCCGGTCGACCCGACGGTCCAGCAGCATGGCGACGGCGACGGCGACCGCCATATAGGTCTTGCCCGTGCCGGCGGGGCCGAGGCCGAAGACGAGTTCGTTGCGGCCGAGGGCATCGAGATAGGCGCCCTGCGCCGCCGAACGGGCGAGGATGGTACGCCGCCCGGTGCGGATGCCGGGAATGGGCGCCGGGCCTTCGGCCTCGCCGCCCGCCGCGGCTTCGGCCAGGCGAATGGCGCCGTCGACATCGCCGGGGCCGATGTCGTGGCCGGCTTCGAGGCGTTTGTAGAGGTCGCGCAGGGCATGGCGCGCCACGGCCGCGGCATGGACGTCGCCGGTGATGGCGATGCGGTTGCCGCGCGACGAGACCGAGACGCCCAGCGCCCGCTCGACCCGCGCCAGATGCACATCGTGCTCCCCGAACAGGCGCGGCAGCAGCCTGTTGTCGGGGAAGTCGAGGACCACGGGACGACGGGACGCGTCGCCGCCGGCCGGATCGTTGCGGGGGGGGGCCATGGCGGGGCGGGGGGCGCGGCTCTTCAGGCTGCCGCCTCGGCCGGATCGGCCGCGAGACGTCCACCCAGCGAATTGGGGTGGGCCGATTCGATGGTCACGTCGAGGATGCGGCCGGACAGGGCCGCCGGCACCTCGGCGTGGACAGCCTGCATATAGGGGCTGCGGCCGATCAGCTGGCCTTCGTGGCGGCCGGGGCGATCGAACAGCACGGGCATGGTGCGGCCGACGCAGGCGTCGTTGAAGCGGCGCTGGCCATCCGCGATCACCGCCTGCAAGCGGGCGAGGCGTTCCGACTTCACGTCCTCGGACAGCGAATCCGCCATCATGCTGGCGGGGGTGCCGGGGCGCGGGCTGTATTTGAAGCTATAGGCCTGGGCGAAGCCGATCTCGGCGGCGAGGTCGAGGGTGGCCTGGAATTCCTTCTCGCTCTCGCCCGGGAAGCCGACGATGAAATCGGACGACAGGGCCAGATCCGGCCGCGCCTGACGCAGGCGCTCCACCAGCCGGCGGTAGTCGTCTGCGGTATGGCGCCGGTTCATGGCCTCGAGAATGCGGTCGGCGCCCGATTGCACCGGCAGGTGCAGGAAGGGCATCAGGGCCGGCAGCGTGCCATGGGCGGCAATCAACTCGTCGTCCATGTCGCGGGGATGCGAGGTCGTGTAGCGGATGCGGGCGATGCCGGGAACCTCGGCCAGGGCATGGGCCAGGCGGCCCAGCGACCAGGGCGCGCCGCCCTCCGGCGCCTCGCCGTGATAGGCGTTCACATTCTGGCCGAGCAGGGTGATTTCCTGCGCGCCGAGACGGGCGAGATGGGCGGCTTCCGCCAGCACCGCCGCCACCGGGCGCGAGGTTTCGGCGCCCCGCGTGTAGGGCACGACGCAGAAGGTGCAGAATTTGTCGCAGCCTTCCTGAATGGTCAGGAAGGCGGCCGTGCCCTCGACCCGGCTCTGCTGCGGCAGATGGTCGAATTTGGACTCGGCGGGGAATTCGGTGTCCAGCGCCTCGCCCTTGCTGCGGTGGGCGCGGGCGATCAGCTCGGGCAGGCGATGATAGGCCTGCGGCCCCACGACGAGGTCGACCGCCGGGGCCCGGCGCATGATTTCCTCGCCCTCGGCCTGGGCGGTGCAGCCGGCGACGGCGATGGTCAGCGGCGCGCCGCCCGCGGCCATCCGCTCGGCGCGCAGGTTGCGCAGCCGGCCGACGTCGGAATAGACCTTCTCGCCGGCCTTTTCGCGGATATGGCAAGTGTTCAGGATGACCAGATCGGCCTCGGCCGCCTCATCCGTGGTGGCATAGCCGAGAGGGGCCAGAAGATCCGCCATCCGACCGCTGTCGTAGACGTTCATCTGGCAACCATAGGTCTTGATACAAAGCTTCTTGGCCACCGAGAGCCCGCTTCCTGCGCAAATCCCGCTGGCGACATGCCGCGGCCTGTTTCTGCCGTCGGCCCTGCCGGCCAAATTCTGTGCGGGGCGTAATCCAACAGCCCTAACCAATAAGAACGCGGGGGCCAAGAGTCAAGATTGCGCCCCTTGCGCGGCGGGAAATGGGCGGAAATCCAAGGGAGGAAACGCCGATCCGCGTCGGTTTTACCACGAAAACCGGGGCTGGCAGGCCAGGGCGGCTTTGGCTTATGGTTCGGGGCGCGAAGTATTTTGACGAGAAGGTCGGGGATGACGCTGTTCACGGAAGTGCTGGCCGGGATCGCCCGGACGGGGGACGAATTCTCCGTCGCCCTGACCGAGGACTGGCTTCAGGGGCGGACGCTTTACGGCGGGGCATCGGCCGCTCTTTGCACCGAGGCGTCCTTGCGCGCCTTCGACGGCTTGCCGCCCCTGCGCTCGGCTCAATTCGCCTTCATCGGCCCCGCGTCCGGCCCGTTGCTGATCCGGCCGGCGATCCTGCGGCGCGGCCGCTCCGCGACTTATGTCGGGGTCGATCTGGCCGGCGATGCCGGGATCGCGACCCGGGCGCTCCTGTGTTTTGGCGGCATTCGGGACTCGGCGGTCGATTTTTCCCATGTCCCGGCACCGGAGGCGCCCCCGCCCGACACCTGCGGGGATTTCTTCCAGGGCGGCTTCCGGCCCAATTTCGCCCATCACTTCGACATGCTGGAGGCTGGCGGCTCGCCGCCCTTCTCGATGAAAGAGGTGCCGGAATACAAGCTATGGATCAGGCACAAGGACCGGCAGACGCCGAACGACATCACGGCCCTGATCGCCCTCGCCGATGCACCGCCCCCCGCCGCCATGGTGCGATTCCCGACCTTTGGTCCGATCAGTTCCATGACCTGGTCGATCGAAGTCCTGAACGAGAAACCTGCCGGCGCGGATGACGGCTGGCGGCTGGAAACCAGCCGGGCCGAGACCATCACCCACGGCTACTCCAGCCAGTCGATGAAGACCTGGGCCAGGGACGGCACGCCGCTGCTGGTCGGCCGGCAGACCGTGGCGGTCTTCGTCTAGATTTCCTCCACGCTCTTCCTCGTCATGCCGGCGAAGGCCGACATCTCGGTCAGAATGGGGCGCCTTCTCGTCGCAAGGTCCCGGCCTTCGCCGGGACGACGACGTGCGGGAAACGCTCTGCACCGTTTCTGCACGGCCCGGACATGGCAAGCGCAAGGGATGCCGATCACCCCTCCGCCGCCGGAGGGCAGTCTGGCGGGCAGGAGGTGTCCTCATGCCGATCCGTCATCTGTTCCGTACCAAGGCTTTCCTCGTCCTCGCGCTTGTCGTCGCGGGCGATTTCCTGCTCCACCGCTGGCCGGGGGTCTACTGGGGTGCCTTCGCGCTGCTGCTGGTTGCCGCCCTCGCCTTCGCGCGGCCTGTGGTGCTGCGCCATCGGTCGGCGCGCGTCGCCCTTGGCCTTGCCGCGCTCTATGCCCTGTCGCTGATGGAGGAATTTCAGTTTCTCGGCCTGTTGTTGTGCTGGGCGTTCCTGATCGCGGCCACCCTGCTGCCCCGGATGGCGGGGTTCGACGACGCCTTGGCCTGGGGATTTCGCGTGATCGGGGCCGTTGTGACCTCGCCCTGGGCCCCGCTGCGCAACTTCATCCTATGGTTGCGGGCGTTCGACCGACGACCGTCCCGGGCGCTCGGGCGATGGCTGGGCATCCTGGCGCTGCCGCTGGTCGGCGGACTAATTTTCATCGCCCTGTTCGCGTCGGCCAATCCGCTGGTCGAACAGGGGCTGGCGCATCTCGATCCCCGGCTGTGGTTTGCCGCCATCACGGGCGAGCGGCTCTACGACTGGGGTTGGCTGCTGATTCTGGCGACCGCGCTGCTACGGCCGCAGCGCTGGCGCCTGCGCCGCCGGCGAGCCACCCGGCCGGCGCTGGCCTTGCCGGGCGTCACCGTCGCCTCGGTCGGCGCCTCGCTCGTCGTCTTCAATCTCATCTTCGCGGTCGAGAATGGCCTCGACCTCGCTTACCTGTGGTCCGGTGCCGGTCTGCCGGAAGGCGTGACCCTGGCCGCATATGCCCATCGCGGCGCCTATCCGCTGATCGTCACCGCGCTGCTGGCCGGGGCTTTCGTCGTCGTCACTCTGCGCCCCGGCTCGGCCACCGGGAATTCGGTCTGGCTGCGCCGGCTGGTGGTGCTCTGGACCGTGCAGAATCTGTTCCTGGTCGCCTCCAGCGTCCGCCGCACCCTCGATTACATCGACGCCTATGACATGACCGAGATGCGCTTCGCCGCCCTCCTGTGGATGGCGCTGGTCGCCTTCGGCCTGTTCCTCATCTGCTGGCGGCTGCTGGCCGGGCGCAGCACCCGCTGGCTGATCAACGCCAATGCCCTCGCGGCCGGCATCGTGGTCACCATCTGCGTCTTCATCGTCGATCCCGCCGTGGTCGTGGCCGAGTGGAATCTGGCTCGGGCTGTTGGCACTTACAATCGGGATAGCAACAACGTGTGCGATCGCCTTCGGGTCGACTGGTGTTATCTCAGCGATCTTGGCTCGGCCGCGCTGGCGCCGGCGATCCGTCTCGAACAAACGACGGAGGCCCCGGATCTCAGGGCCGAGGCAGCCAAACTTCGTGACCGCCTGATGGCGCAGCTCGAGCGTCATCAATCCAGCGAGCGCTGGAGCTTCCGGGGCGCGCGGCGGCTGGCGGCGGCGCGGGCGCTGCTCGGCCGGGATTGACCGCGCGGTGCCGAGGGTGAGACTGATGTCGATCATGGCCGCCCGCATCCTCATCGTCGACGACGACCCCCATATCCGCGAGCTGCTGGCCTTCGCCCTCGCCAAGGCCGGCTACGACTGCCGCGAAGCGGGCGACGGCGAGGCGGCGCTGGCCGCCGCCGCGCGGGAGGCGCCGGACCTCCTCGTCCTCGACATAAACATGCCGCGCCTCGACGGGCTCGAGGTCTGTCGCCGGCTCCGTGCGGCCAGCGACGTGCCGATTCTCTTCCTCTCCTCCCGCGATGACGAGGTCGACCGGATCGTCGGCATCGAGATCGGCGCCGACGACTATGTGGTGAAACCCTTCTCGCCCCGCGAAGTGGTGGCGCGGGTCGGCGCCATCCTGAAGCGCAGCCGGGCAAAGGCGCCGGCCGAGGCACCGGCCCCCGTCGCCTACGGCCGCCTGCGCCTCGACCGCGAGGGCTGGGCGGCGCTGGTCGGCGAGGTGGATGCCGGCCTGACCGCGACCGAATTCCAGCTGCTGGCCATTCTCGCCGCATCGCCTGCCCGGGTCTTCACCAGGGACGAGATCATCGACCGCCTGCATGGCCCCGGTTTCGCCGTCACCGACCGCACCATCGACAGCCACATCCGCCACATCCGGCGAAAGCTCGCCGCCCTTGGCCTTGACGATGCCATCGAGACGAGGGCCGGCATCGGCTATCGCCTTGGCCCTTGCGGTGCCCGGTGATCGGCAGGCTGAAGGCCGCGATCAAGCGGCGCTGGCCGCCCTTGCGCCTGCGCGTGATCCTGACCCTCGTGCTGCTCTTCGTCTCGGTCCTGCCGGCGGCGGGGGCGGTGTTCCTGCGGGTGTTCGAGAATACGCTGGTGCGCCAGACCGAGGCCGAACTGATCGCCCAGGGCGCCGTGATCGAAGCCGCGGTCGCCGCCGCCCTCGGCCCGTTGCCGCCGATGGAGGCGCCGCCGGACTACGACCCCCAGCCCCTGACCATCGACCTCAACACGATGGATATATTGCCCGAGCGGCCGAAGGGCACGCCCGCCGGCCCCGCCGATCCCGCCCTGCTGGCGGCGGCACGGGCGGTGACGCCGCTCGTGAGCCGGGCCGGCCAGTCGACCCTCGCTTCGATCCGCATGGTCGATACGGCGGGGATCGTCGTCCTCGGCCGGGCGGACCTCGGTCTGTCTTATGCCGCCCTGCCCGAGGTCCGGGCCGCGCTGGCGGGGGCGGCGACTTCGGTCCTGCGCCGGCGCGGCGACTACGCCCCGCGTTACACTTTCGAGATGCTCAGCCGGGCGGCGGCGATCCGGGTGCATTACGCGCGGCCGGTGGTCTCCGGCGGCAAGGTGGTGGGCGCCCTGCTGCTGTCCCGTTCACCCCGCGCGCTTTTCCGGGGCATTTACGACGATATCGGCAAGATCGCGGCCGGCAGTGCCGCCGGGCTTCTGGTGGTGATCGGCCTTGCTGGCGTGCTCAGCCGGACCATCACGAGACCCATCGAGGAGTTGGGCCGGGCGACGGCGGATATCGCCGCCGGACGGGGCTTCATTCCCGACACCCCGCAAACGGCGGCGATCGAGATTCGCGCCCTGTTCCAGGATTTCCGGGTGATGGCGGCGCGGATCGAGCGGCGCTCGGCCTATCTTCGCGATTTCGCCGCCGCGGTCAGCCATGAATTCAAGACGCCGCTGGCCGGCATTCGCGGCGCCCTCGAATTGCTCGAAGACCATGGCCAGACCATGTCCGAGGCGGAACGCCGACGTTTCCTCGCCAATGCCGCGGGCGATGCGGCGCGGCTGACGCAACTGGTCGGCCGGCTGCTCGATCTCGCGCGGGCCGACATGGCGCGTTTCGGCGAGGCGACGACGTCGGTCGAAGCGCCGCTGCGCCGGATCGCCGATGCGCTGCGGGGCGAAGAATTCCGCGTCGACTTTACCGATCCGCCCTGGCCCGAAGTCGCGGTGCCGGCGGAGGTGCTGGAAGCGGTCTTCGCGACCTTGCTGGAAAACAGCCGTCAGGCCGGCGCGCGCCGCGTCACGGTTTCCGCCTGCCGGATGGGGGAACGGGTGCTGGTCGATGTGACGGATGACGGCGCAGGGATCGCGCCGGGCGACCGGGCCCGGCTGTTCGAGCCCTTTTTCACCACGCGCCGGGCAACAGGCGGCAGTGGCCTTGGCCTTGCCATCGCACGGGCGCTGCTGGCGAACGCGCAGGGCGATATCGCCCTCGCGGACAGCGCGGCCGGGACCTGTTTCCGCCTCGACCTGCCGGCGGCCTGACGCCGCTCAGGCGGCGCGCCCGGCCATGGGTTCGGGCGCGGTGAAGCGGTCGTCGAAACAGGCGGCGACCCGCTGGACGAGGGCGCGGGCATCGGGATCGATCGCCACATGCTGGCCCTTGCAGGTCACGACGCCTTCCAGCTCCAGCAGCTCCAGCCGGGGCCAGGCGTCGTCGATCAGGGCGGGGTCGAGATGCTGGGCGGCGGCGACATGGCCGACATCGACCTGATAATCGCACATCAACCGCTCGATCACCGCGCGGCGCAGCCGGTCGGCGGCGGACAGGGCGATGCCGCGACAGGTCGCCAGCGCCCCTTGCGCGACGGCCTTGTGCCAGCTGTTGATATCCGGCGTGTTCTGGGCATAGCCCTCGGGCAATTCGCTGATCGAGGAGGGGCCGAGGCCGATCAGAACCTCGGCATTGTCGGTGGTGTAACCCTGGAAATTGCGGTGCAGGCGACCGCTGGCGGCGGCGGTGGCCAGCGTATCGTCCGGCCTGGCGAAGTGATCGAGGCCGATCGCCTCGTAGCCGGCGGCGACGATCGCGTCGAAGGCTGCCGTGGCCTGGGCGTGGCGCTCGGCCGGGCCGGGCAGGGATTCGTTGGGGATCAGGCGCTGATGCGGCTTCAACTGGGGCACATGGGCATAGCCGAACAGGGCGAGCCGGTCGGGCGCGAGCGTGAGGATCCTCGCGACCGTGTCGAGCAGGGTCTCCACCGTCTGCCACGGCAGGCCATGGACGAGATCGATGTTGATCGAGTTGATGCCGCGCTTGCGCAGCCCCTCGACCGCGCGGGCGATGACGGAGAACGGCTGGATACGGTTGATCGCCTGCTGGACGCGGGGATCGAGGTCCTGGCAGCCGATGCTGGCGCGGGTCATGCCGGCGGCGGCCCAGGCGTCCAGCTTCTGCTCGTCGAGGTCGCGCGGGTCGATCTCGACCGCGATTTCCGTTTCGGCGTCGATCACGAAGCGGCCGCGCAGACCGGTCATCAGGTGCTCGATGTCGCGCGGGCTGAGGATCGTCGGGCTGCCGCCGCCGAAATGCAGGTGGGCGACGCGGGGCTTCCGGCCCATGCTCTCGGCGATCAGGCTCGCCTCGGCGGTCAGGGCGGCGACATAGCGCGAAACGGGACCGGCCCGGTTCATCACCTTCATGTGGCAGCCGCAGAACCAGCACAGACTGTCGCAATAGGGCACATGCACATAGAGCGACAGATCCTGATCCTCCGGCAGGCGGTAGAGCCAGTCGGCAAAGGTTTCGCCGTCGACTCCCGCATGAAAATGCGGCGCCGTCGGGAAGCTCGTGTAGCGCGGGTAGCGCCCTGTCAGATGCGTATCAGCCATGGTCAGATAAAAACGCCGCGCGCCGCACTTTCGCCTTGATCCAGGTCAAGCGAGCAACGCGGGGTTGGTCCATTTCGTCGCAGTTTCGACGAATTGACTTTAATCAACGCTTAACGCCGCCGCTGGTCGCAAATTCCGAACCGCGGGCGACAGTCGTCGTGTCGCCACGGAGGGAAATGCAATGAAGCACAACGTCAAGGCGGGCCTGTCTGCGGCCGCCATTCTCGCTGCCGGGCTGGGGTTCGGCCTTGTCGACACGTCTGCCGCCCAGGCGGCTGAAAAGAGCCCGTGGATGATCCGCGGCCGCGCCCTGATCGTGCTGCCGGAAGAAAATCTGGACAGCGTCTCGCCGGCCATTCCGGGTCTTGATGTCTCGATCGACGATTCGGTCGTGCCCGAACTCGACATCACCTATTTCTTCACGCCGAATTTCGCGGCGGAACTGATCCTGGGCACCACGCCGCATGACGTGAAGACCACGGGCGCCGCCAACCTCGACCTCGGCCGTGTCTGGCTGCTGCCGCCGACCCTGACGATCCAGTATCACTTCGCGCCCGAAGGCAAGATCCGCCCCTATATCGGCGCCGGCGTGAACTACACGATCTTCTACGGCCAGGATGACGACAAGGCGCCGGTCACCAGCGTCGATTACGACAATGCCTTCGGTTGGGCCCTGCAGGCCGGCGTCGACATTCCGCTCGACGACCACTGGGCCCTGAACGTCGACGTGAAGCAGATCTTCCTGTCGACCACCGCCACCGTCAATCCGCTGGGCGTGAAGGCCGACGTGGACATCAACCCGCTGCTGGTCGGCTTCGGTATCGGCTATCGGTTCTGATCACTCGAGAGGCACTACGCCGGGCGGCCTCCTTCCTCCCCATCCCTGCCGCCCGCGCGGCTCTCTCACAAGCGGCCCTCCGGGGCCGCTTTTTTTGTTCCGCCCCCGCCCGGTCACGACAATGAAATATTGCGGTGCAATATTCCGCCGTGCAAAATGATCCGGAACCGATCCCGGGGGGTCCGGGTTTATTGGGGGTGACGGCAAAACAAGGGCAGGATTTCTGTCCTGATGCGCCGTCCGGGGCGCCGGTCCCCGTCGGCTGGCTGTACCTTGGGAATTTCGAGAGTCTGAAATGATTATCGAGCTGAAGCAGAATGACCGCGTGCTGGCCACCGATGTGGTGACCGCGACCGAAACCTTCGAGGCCCGCCACCTGAAGTGGGCGGAACGCAAGGCCGTTGAACTGGCCCTGAAGGGTGATTACGAGATTGCGCTGAAGACCCTGGCCGGTTCGGTCTGGGCTCATCAGACCTGCGCCAAGGCGGCCTGATCCGCCGCAATTCCCCTTTGGCGCCCGGCGCCGAAGGGGAATTGGCCTGACTTATCCGCGGTCAGTTGCCGGCATTCCCTTGGCGCCGGTTCCTTGCGGGTCGAAACTCTTCAATAACGGGTCAGCTTTCTTGCCTCAGTCCGGATGGCCACCGCCGTGTGCGAGCTTATCTGGCGCCGCAGCAGGATCCAGATGATCGCGACGATCGCCACGATGAAGGCGATGGGGCCGCCGAACCAGAACAGGCCGGCCGAGGCAAAGTAATAGGCCCGGACCCCGGCGTTGAAGGATTCGGCCCCGGCCGACAGCACCGCTGCCGTCAGATCCGCCAGCACCTCCGCCTCGTCCCGGTCGGTATCGCCCGGGGGCGGCGTCGCCCCGATGAGGGCGATCGCATAGTTGAACTGGCGCAGCGCCCAGGTGAACGAGAAAAATCCCGACACGAAGACCACGAGCGGCAGCGCCATCTTCAGCTCGAACAGGGCGCGGCTGGTCTTGACCGTGAAATCCAGCCCCTCGATCGCCGGCTGCATCGAATCGAGGCTGGCCAGCGCGCCCACGAGGGCCGCCGCGACAAGCACCGTGGTCGAGGCGAAAAACGACGTCGAATTCATCACATGGCCGAGGAGCGCGGCATCCGCCATGCGCATCTCGCGCTTGGCCATGCCCTGCATCCAGTGGCGCCGCACCAGTTTCATGGTGAAATTGATGGTGCGGTAGCGCCGCCCCAGCAGGTTCAGCAGGCGCTGGTAGAACAGCCAGGTCGCGGCGAACAGGACGATCGCCACGATGTCGAGGGGCGTGAAGCCGAAATGGTCCAGCACGGTCTGCATGGCCCCGAGTCTATCAGAGTCCCACCGCCTGACCATGGTGGCGATGAGGCATCAACACATAAAGATATCTTTATCTCGTCCCTTGCGCCGACCCCCGTCCGCTGGTAAGAGAGAGGCCGGGATTTGCGCCTCCGGCGCTCGACGTAAGGACTATCGACATGGCCGCATTCACCGATTTCAAGGTCAAGGACCTCTCGCTCGCCGATTGGGGCCGCAAGGAAATCCGCATCGCCGAGACGGAAATGCCCGGCCTGATGGCCCTGCGCGAGGAATATGGCGCGGCCCAGCCGCTGAAGGGCGCGCGCATCGCCGGCTGCCTGCACATGACGATCCAGACCGCCGTGCTGATCGAGACCCTGACGGCGCTCGGCGCGGAAATCCGCTGGTCGTCCTGCAACATCTTCTCGACCCAGGACCAGGCGGCGGCGGCGATCGCGGCGGCCGGCATCCCGGTCTTCGCCTGGAAGGGCCTGAACGAGGAGGAATTCTGGTGGTGCATCCACCAGACGGTGAAGGGCCCCGACGGCTGGGTGCCCAACATGATCCTCGACGACGGCGGCGACCTCACCGTCCTCATGCACAATGAATATCCCGAGCTGATGGGCGGCGTCTTCGGCCTCTCGGAAGAGACGACGACGGGCGTGCACCGTCTCTACGAGATGTACAAGGCGGGCACCCTGAAGGTGCCGGCGATCAATGTGAACGACAGCGTCACCAAGTCGAAGTTCGACAATCTCTATGGCTGCCGCGAGTCGCTCGTCGACGGCATCAAGCGTGCGACCGACGTCATGCTGGCCGGCAAGGTCGCGGTCGTCGCCGGTTACGGCGACGTGGGCAAGGGCTCGGCCGCCTCGCTGCGCGGCCAGGGCGCCCGCGTGCTGGTGACCGAGATCGATCCCATCTGCGCGCTCCAGGCCGCCATGGAAGGCTATCAGGTCGTCACCATGGAAGACGCCGCCCCCCTCGGCGACATCTTCGTGACGACGACCGGCAATATCGACGTCATCACCCTCGACCATATGCGCGAGATGAAGGACCGGGCGATCGTCTGCAACATCGGCCACTTCGACAGCGAGATCCAGATCGCGGCGCTCCGCAACTATGTCTGGGAAAACGTGAAGCCGCAGGTCGATGAAGTCGTCTTCCCCGACGGCAAGCGCCTGATCGTCCTCGCCGAAGGCCGCCTGGTCAACCTCGGCTGCGCCACCGGCCACCCCAGCTTCGTGATGAGCGCCTCCTTCTCGAACCAGGTCATCGCCCAGATCGAGCTGTTCAAGAACCACAAGAATTACGAGCGCAAGGTCTACATGCTGCCCAAGCACCTCGACGAGAAGGTCGCCCGCCTGCATCTCGCCAAGCTCGGCGTGAAACTGACCACGCTCTCGGCCCAGCAGGCCGACTACATCGGCGTGAAGGCCGCCGGCCCGTTCAAGCCGGAACACTACCGCTATTGATCGGCGCCTGCCTCACGGGGCTGGACGAGGAAAGGCGGCGCCGCAGGGTGCCGCCTTTTTTTTGTTTGGGGACAATCTGGTCGTCAATACGCTTAATGAATATTCAGAGTAGAGAACTCTGGGGATTGATAGAAATGGCATTATAAATACCTCCAAAGAGGGTTATGTTGATATTTATGGTTGTGATTCCGGGATCTGCTGGAGTTATTTGCGGCGCGAACTGACGCGGTGCGTCGACGGTCTGAGGGAAATTTGTCATGAGCGATGATGATAATTTTGATTTTTCCGGCGGGAAAGCTGCCGCGCAAGCGTACTGGAACGCGCTGACGAAGCTGCGCTCCGCCTGGAAAGAAGTCTTCGGGGAAGAGCTTCCGACCATGGGTAATCGCGCCAAGGACGCATTCGAGCAGGCGATAGATCTCATGAAGACCAGACTCGCGACAGATATCGCTGGCGGCCAGAGGCTGCGCGACCTCCTTGACATTGATGCGAAGGACGACGTCGCCGAGGTTCTGCTCAACTGGGCCGATATGGAGGATGTGTCTCCCAGAGTGGTGAAGCAGGCCCTCCTAGAGCAGTGTTTTAGCCTGGGAGATGGCAGGCACGAACTACGTAGCCTACTGCGGCCCGTCCTCGATAAAATATTCACGAGCCCGAAGACACGACGTCCCCGCGTGGGAGCGAACCGTCATTGGCCGCGTTTGCTGCAGTACCTGCGTGAACTTGAGCAAGAGACGGACTGGTCGCCGTCGGGGAGGGGGATTCGTTTGATGAATGCCGGTGGGGGAGGTCCCGTCGCACAAGTGCCAAGCGATCCGGGAAAACTAGTGGTCAAGATCGACGCAGAGCATATCTGAACTTGTCGCGCCGTGCTGCTACGCGTGTCTTGGTGAAGGGTATGAAGTAAGTGCTCAAGGGGTTGAGTGAGATTGCCTAGCAACTGGGTGAGCGCATGTCGAAGAACTACAATGATCGCGTGCCCGGACACTCTTGGGCTCTTGTGTCTCGGTCAATACACTAGGTGAGATGGATCGGCGGCATCCCTTGTCAAGGTCACCCCCAACCGCCCAGCCTTGAGCGCGCACCCCTTAGCCCCCCGCCGTCACCGGCATGAGCACCGCGCGCTCGGCGAGCCAGTCGGCGAGGCGCGGGCGGTCGGGGAGGGTGAGGCGGCCGTAGCCGATTTCGACGAGGCCGTCGGCGGCGAGGCGGCGCAGGGCCTTGCCGATGGAGACGCGGGAGACGCCGAACAGGGAGGCGAGGTCGTCCTGCACCAGGGCGACGCTGGCGGGCGCGGTCGCGGGCGCGTGCTGGCGGGTCATGGCCAGCAGATGCTTGGCCAGCTGCACCGGCAGGGGCAGGCGGCGCAGGTCTTCGGCGAATTCGATGAGGGCGTGCAGCCGCCGCGTCGCGAGACACAGAAGCGCCCAGCCCAGCTTCGGGTCGGCGTCGTAAAGCGCCATGACGCGCGGGGCGGAAATCTGGTCGATCACCACATCGCCGATCGCCACCACGTCATGGGTGCGGGGCAGATCGGCGAAAAGGGTGAATTCCCCGAAACAATGGCCCGGCCCCAGGATCGATGTCGTCGTATAGGAGCCATCCGAGCCCGGATTGCCGATCCTGACCGTGCCGGAACGAACGATGGAGAGGCCCGGCTTGCGGTCGCCCCTGGCATGGACCAGGGCGCCGTCCCGGTAATGCACCGGCACCGCCGCCGCCAGCAGGGCGTCCCGCGTCGCGTCCGGCAGCAGCGGCAACAGGGCCGGCGTGTCGAGATCGAAGAAATCGGTCATGGCCGCGCCCCCGGAAATTCCCCGCGATCATGCCAGATTGATAACAAGTTTGCATTCCCGCGCACGGATCCGGCCTATCCGGGGAGGATCAATCACAAGGGGCATTCAGCCCCGGGGAGGGAAAGCACCATGGAAACCAAGGATATCGTCGTTCTGGCCATCCTCCTGACCGTCGCCCTGATCGAGGCCTGTTTCACGGGTTTCTTCCGCAAGGCGGCGCAAAAGACGGGGGATGGTCTGGTTGATGCCCTGAGCACGGCGGCGCTGATGCTGATCTCGATGCCCCTGGGGCTGCTGGGCGGGGCCTTCATCGCCAGCCAGTTCGCGGCGCGGGATGCCCTGATCGCCCTGCCGGTACTGGCGCAACTTGGCCTGCTGCTCGTCTTCGACGACATGATGCAATACTGGTGGCACCGGCTGTCCCATTCGGCGTCCTGGCTCTACAAGCTGCACCGGCCGCATCACAATGCGGAATACATGTCGGTGCGCATGGTTTACCGGAACAATTTCTTTTATTACCTGCTGATGCCGTCCCTGTGGTTCTCGGGCGCGCTGGTCTATCTCGGCCTTGGGCCGGTCTATGCCGTCTATGTCGTCGTCAAGATGGCGGTGATCATCGGGGCGCATTCGGATGTGCGCTGGGATGCCCCGCTCTACCGAATCAAATGGCTGTCGCCCCTGATGTGGCTGGTGGAACGCACCATCTCCACCCCGGCGACCCATGCCGCCCATCACGGCAAACATGCCGCCGATGGCATCACCAACTACAAGGGCAATTTCGGCAATCTCCTGTTCTTCTGGGATGTGCTGTTCGGCACCGCCAAGATCACCCGCCGCTATCCTGAGAGCTTCGGGGTCGAGAAGCTGCCGCCGACCACGGTGGGCGAACAGCTTCTGTGGCCGCTGCTGCGCGCCCGGCTTGAGCGTGGGGGAGAGGCCAGCGAACTGGCCCGAGGATGATCCGATGCAATTCCATCCCCTCGCCGCCGGCTGAGGCTCAGGCCCCCCGGATTCAGGCGCCCCAAACTCACGCCCCCCGGGGCGCCAGCAGGATGATCGCCGCGCCGCCCAGGCAAAGCGCGGCGCCGACGACATCGAAACGGTCGGGCCGCGCCCCCTCGACCAGCCACAGCCAGCCGAGGGAGGCGAGGATGTAGATCCCGCCATAGGCCGCATAGGCGCGGCCGGCGTAATCGGCCTCGACCCTGGTCAGCAGGGTCGCGAAGAGGATCAGCGACAGCACCCCGGCGACGAGCCAGGGTTTGGGCGCGCCGAGTCGCAAGACCGCCCAGAAGGCGAAGCAGCCGGCGATTTCCGCCAGCGCCGCCAGGGTGAAAACGACGAGGCCCGCCATCGCCGCCGGCCCCGGTCAGGCCGCGCCGGGCACGCCGCGCGTGGTCGAATATTCGAAATGCACCACCTTGTCCGGGTGGACATGGGCATGGGCGGCATGGGCGGCGGTGGCCGCCTCGGCGAAGCCCGACAGGATCAGCTTCAGCTTGCCGGGATAATGGGCGATGTCGCCGACGGCATAGATGCCGGGGACCGAGGTCGAGCAATCGCGCTGCGCGACCAGGATGCGGTTCTCGTCGAGGCCGAGGCCCCAGTCGGCGATGGGGCCGAGGGTCATGGCGAGGCCATAGAAGGGCAGCAGCACATCGGCCGGCAGCACTTTCTTCTGCCCGTCGAGGGTGGCGACGCGGACGCCGGACAGGATGCCGCCCTCGCCCTCCAGCCCGTCGAGCTGATAGGGGACGACCAGTTCGACCTTGCCGGATTTCGCCAGTTCGTCGAGCTGGCGCAGCGATTCGGGCGCCGCGCGGAATTTCGGCCGGCGGTGGACGAGGGCGACCGAGGCCGCGACCTCGGCGAGGCTCAGGCTCCAGTCGACCGCGCTGTCGCCGCCGCCGGCGATGACGACGCGCTTGCCCCGGAAATCCTCGCGCCGGCGCACCAGATATTGCACGCCCTTGCTGGCCTCGTAGACGTCCAGCCCGTCGAGCGGCGGCCGGTTGGGGCCGAAGGCGCCGCAGCCCGCGGCGACGATCACCGCCCCGGCCTCGACCACCGCCCCGCCCGAAGTCGCTAGGCGGAACCGCCCGCCCGCCAGCGGCTCCAGCTTCGTCACCTGCTGGTCCAGCAGGTAATAGGGCGCGAAGGGCGCCGCCTGCGCCTCCAGCCGGTCGATCAGGGTCTGGCCGTCGATGGCAGGATGGGCCGGGATGTCATAGATCGGCTTTTCGGGATAGAGCGCGGCGCATTGCCCGCCGATGGCGTCGAGCGCATCGAAGACCACCGCTTTCATGCCCAGCATCCCCGCCTCGAACACGGCGAACAGGCCGACCGGCCCCGCGCCGATGATGGCGACGTCGGTCGAAAGAATGTCGGACATGGGCTTATCGCTCCTCGTGATCCCGCAAAGGCCGCCACCATGGCGCCATGACGCCCCGGATTCAAGCGTGGGGCGACGGCACAGGGAGGTGATCGGTTCCGCTTCTCGCGGTGGGACGGAGCTTGATGTAGACTTGATCGCATCCCGAAGGTCCACATGACCGTAAAGACCACGCTGAGCTTTAGCGATCGCCATCACCGCTTCCTGATGGAAAAGGTCGGGCAGGGCGTCTTCGCGTCTCAAAGCGCCGCTGTCTCCGCCGCCCTCGAGCTGATGATCCAGGACGAGGAAGAACGCTCCGTGACGCTCGTCGCGCTGACTGACGAGATCCGTGCCCGCGTGGAGACGCCGAAAGACGCATTTCTCGATGACGACGAGGCTTTCGAGCGCGCCCGGGCCAGGATCGCGGCGGCACGCGAGGCGTGAATTACCGCGTTCACCTTCATCGGCGCGCTGGCGCGGCCGCCGGTTGCGGCAAGTGGCGTGCTTGGGCTAAATGGCGGGAGATTTCGCCCGCCGGATTCGGAACCTGACCTTTGCACTTTGCCCTGCCCGATCTGCCGCGCACCGCCGCGCTGGCCAAGGCGTTGGCGCCGTTGGCGCGGGCGGGGGACTGTATCGCGCTGTGGGGCGATCTCGGCGCCGGCAAGACGGCATTCGCCCGCGCCTTCCTGCGCGCCCTTGGCGTTGTCGAGGATGTGCCGAGCCCGACCTTCGCCCTCGTCCAGCCCTATGACACCGACGCGGGGCCGGTCGCCCATTTCGACCTCTACCGGATCGAGGCGGAAGCCGATCTCGACGAGATCGGTTTCGAGGCCGCGCTGGACGAGGGCATCGTCCTCGTCGAATGGCCGGGCCGGGCCGGGCGCCGCCTGCCGGAAGACCGGCTGGATATCGTGTTTTCCCTGGATTCATCGGGCCAGCGCGCCGCCACCCTGACCGGGCATGGCGACTGGCCCGCCCGCCTTGACGGATTTGCCCCATGACCGCGCGCAACGAAGCTATCGACGCCTTCCTGTCCTCGACCGGCTGGGGCGATGCCAGGCGGCGCGATCTGGCGGGCGATGCCTCCTTCCGGCGCTACGAGCGGGTGGAAAAGCCGGACGGGCGGACCGCCGTCCTGATGGATGCGCCGCCGCCGCAGGAAAATGTCCGGCCCTTCATCGGCATTGCCCGCCATCTCGCCCGCCTCGGCCTCTCCGCGCCGAACATCCTCGCCGCCGAGATCGGCCAGGGCTTTCTGCTGCTCGACGATCTGGGCGACGACAGTTACAACGCCGTGCTGTCGCGCCAGCCCGAGCTGGAAACCGTGCTTTACGAGGCGGCGGTCGATGTCCTCGTCGAATTGCGCCGGGCGCCGGCGCCGGGACCCCAGCGTTTCGTCGACGGCAGCCAGTACCGGACGAAGCCCTACGACCAGAAGAGTTTCGCCTTCGGTCCGTCCCTCGTCCTCGACTGGCACGTGAAGGCGCTGCGCCTCGACCTCGACCAGGATGCGCGCGCCGCCTTCGCCAGCATCTGGGCCGACCTGTGGCAGCGCCTGCCGCGCGAGCGCGACACGCTGATGCTGCGCGACTATCACGCCGACAATCTTCTCTGGCTGCCGGGGCGGAAGGGCGCCGCCCGGGTCGGCCTGCTTGACTTCCAGGACGCGACCCTGGGGCCGCCGGCCTATGACCTCGTCTCGCTGCTGGAAGATGCAAGGCGCGATGTCGATCCGGCGCTGGCGGCGGACCTGAAGGCGCGATACGCCGCGGGGGCCGCGCGGGTCGATCCCCGCTTCGATGCCACGGCTTTCGAGGCGGCCTATGCCATCACGGCGGCGCAGCGCAACAGCCGCATCGCCGGGGTTTTCGTGCGGTTGTGGAAGCGCGACGGCAAGAAACGCTATCTCGACTATCTGCCCCGGGTCTGGCGCCACATCGAGCGCGACCTGCGCCATCCGCTGCTCGCCAACCTGCGGGCCTGGTACGACCATTACCTGCCGGGCGAGGACTTACGCGCCGGCATCCGGAAGCTCGCCGCATGACACGGATCGATAGCGCCATGGTGCTGGCCGCCGGCAAG
This sequence comes from Zavarzinia sp., assembly GCF_049306435.1. Lineage (NCBI taxonomy): Bacteria > Pseudomonadati > Pseudomonadota > Alphaproteobacteria > Rhodospirillales > Zavarziniaceae > Zavarzinia > Zavarzinia sp. The sequence continues at coordinate 1,553 of NZ_JBAQRT010000211.1, read as the reverse complement.
GGGATGCGCATGCGCCCCCTGACCGACAGGGTGCCGAAACCCCTGGTTGAGGTCGACCGGCGCAGCCTGCTCGACCGGCTGCTCGACCGGCTGGAAGCAGCGGGGATCGCCCGCGCCGTCGTCAACGTCCACCATCTGGCCGATCAGATCGAGGCGCGCCTCGCCCGCCGCGAGGCCGAGGGCCTCGGCCCGGCGACCTTGGTCTCCGACGAGCGCGATGCCCTGCTGGAAACCGGCGGCGGCGTCGCCCGGGCGCTGCCGCTGCTGGGCGAGGGGCCGTTCCTGATCTGCAACGCCGACACGCTGTGGCGCCAGGGTTTCGCCGATCCGATCCGCGACCTCGTCCGTGGTTTCGATCCCGAACGGATGGATGCGTTGCTGCTGGTCGCACCCACGGCGACGGCGATCGGCCTCGAAGGCCTTGGCGATTTCCTGATGGACCCGGAAGGGCGGCTGACGCGCCGGCCGGAATCGCGGGTCGCGCCCTTCGTCTATGCCGGCTGCGCGGTGATGAAACCCGAAAGTTTCCACGACCTGCCGGAAGGCGCCTTTTCGCTGAACCTTCTGTGGGACCGCGCCATCGAGCGGGAGCGGCTGTTCGGCCTGCGGCTGGATGGCCAGTTCCTGCATGTCGGCACCATCCCCGCCATCGCCGAGGCGGAGCTTGCCCTTGCCGACGTCGGCTGAGCCGCTGTCCCTCGCCGATCTGCCGCCCGTCACCGGGCGGCCCTGCCTGATGACCATTCCGGCCGGCCTGTCCTTCGTCGACACGCTGGCCGATGCCCTGCTGGCCCGGGCGGCGGACGATCCGCTCGATCTCGCCGCCACCCTGATCCTGCTGCCGACGCGGCGCGCCGCCCGCTCGCTGAAGGAAGCCTTCCTGCGCAGGGCGCGGGGCCGGCCCCTGCTGCTGCCCCGGATGCGCCCCTTGGGCGATGCCGACGAGGAGGAACTGGCGCTGGCCGGCACGCCCGCCGTCCTCGACCTGCCGCCCGCGATCGAGCCGGTGACTCGCAATTTCCTGCTCGCCCGTCTCGTCCTGCACTGGTGGCGCTCGAAGGGCGAGGCGGCGGACCTCGGCGCCGCCATCGCCCATGCCGATGCCCTCGCCCGGCTGATCGACGAGATGGAGACGGAAGGCGCGGAGTGGTCGCGGCTCGACACGCTGGTGCCCGATGCGCTGGCCGGCCATTGGCAGGCCACCCTCGACTTCCTGAAGATCGCGGCGCGCGACTATTGGCCGGTGATCCGCGATGCCCATGGCGCGATGGACCCGGCGGCCCGGCGCAATCAATTGCTGCTGATGCAGGCGGAAAGCTGGCGTGCTTCGCCGCCCCTGCATCCCATCATCGTCGCCGGCTCCACCGGTTCCATCCCGGCGACGGCGCATCTGATGAGCGTCGTCGCCCGGCTGCCCCGGGGGGCGGTGGTGTTGCCCGGCCTCGACCTCGCGATGGAGGATGGCGACTGGGACCGCCTCGGCCCCGGCCATCCGCAATGGGCGATGCGCGAATTGTTGCAGCGCCTGCGCGCCAGCCGGGCCGACGTCGGCC
>NZ_JBAQRT010000210.1:0-3549 GCF_049306435.1 Zavarzinia sp. | reverse complement strand
GGCCGGCACGGCCAGACGCCGCGCCACCCGGTTGGCCGCCTCGGCGCCGAAGTCCCGCCGCACCAGATGCAGGCAGAGATCGAGGCCGGCGGCCGATCCGGCCGAGGTCAGCACCTGGCCCTCGTCGACATAGAGGACATCGGCATCGACCATGATCGCCGGATAGGCCGCGGCCAGCCGCGCGGCGTAACGCCAATGGGTAGTCGCCCGCCGCCCTTCCAGGAGGCCGGCCGCCGCCAGCACGAAGACCCCGGAACAGATCGAGAGCAGGCGCGCCCCCCGCCCCGCCGCCCGGCGCAGCGCCTCGCGCAAGGCTTCCGGAACAGGGACATCGGCCCCGCGCCAGCCGGGCACGATGATGGTCCCCGCCTGATCGAGCATTTCGAGCCCGCCGTCGACCAGTAGGCGCACGCCGCCGGTCGCCCGCAACGGCCCCGGATCGACGCTCGCGACGGCGAAACGATACCAGTCCGGCCCCATTTCCGGCCGCGGCAGGCCGAAGACCTCGACTGCGAGGCCGAACTCGAAGGTGCACAGTCCGTCATAGGCAAGGGCGACGACCAGGGGCGAGGTTTCGTTTGGCATGATCTTGACGATACTTGGCAATCGCGCCATCTGCCAGCCTCGGCGCTCCCGCGCGAGACTGCTCCCGATCCAGCAGGAGCGAGCCATGCCGAGCGCCGTCACCGACCATCCCGCCGCCACCCCCGCCGAGGCCCTGGCCCATTTCGGCCGGAAACTCGGCTTCGAGACCGATTGCGCCGATGTCTTCGCCGCGATCTCGCGGGGATCGGCCGATTTCGTGCTGCTGGACGTGCGCGGCCGCAAGGCTTTCGCCCGCGCCCATGTCCCGGGCGCGGTCAGCCTGCCGCACCTCGACATCAATGCCCGAAGGCTGGAGGCCTGGCCGATGGAGACAGTGTTCGTCGTCTATTGCGCCGGCCCCCATTGCAATGGCGCCGATCGCGCCGCCTTTCGCCTCGCCAGCCTGGGCCGGCCGGTGAAACTGATGATCGGCGGTATGACCGGCTGGGCCGACGAAGGCTTCGCGTTCGAGAGAGATTGACGAAGGCTTCGCCTTCGAGGGGGCGGAGTTTGATCAGCACCGCGTGTCCCCACCTCACCCCGGCCCTCTCCCCCCGAAGGGCGGAGAGGGAGATTGAGCCCTCTCCTCCTCGGAGGAGAGGGTTGGGTGAGGAGGGATGCCGGGTATCGCTTACTTCGCCCCGGCGACCGCCGCCGCCGCGTGGATGCGGTTGGCGGCGCTGGCGACGGCTTTCAGCGAGGCGACGGTCACGTTGCGGTCGCGGCCGACGCCGAAGAGGGTGATGTTGCCTTCCCCCTTCATCTCGACATAGGTGACGGCCTCGGCATTGGCGCCCTGGCCGACGGCGTGCTGGCTGTAGTCGACGACTTCGATGCCGATGCCCAGCTCCTTGGCCAGACTGTCGCAGAAGGCGTCGATCGGGCCGGTGCCCGTGCCGTGGATTTCCTTGGTCTCGCCATAGACTTTCACGCGCGAGGTAATCGAGCTTTCCTCGCCGGCGTTATTCGCCGGCATCGTGTTGTGATGGACGAATTCCAGCGGGTATTTCGCCTCGAAATATTCCTTGGTGAACATGGCGTAGAGGTCGGCCGAGGTCACTTCCTTGCCGGTCAGGTCGGTATGGCCCTGGACGACGCGGCTGAATTCGATCTGCAGCTTGCGCGGCAGATGCAGGCCGTAGTCCTGCTCCAGCAGATAGGCGACGCCGCCCTTGCCGGACTGGGAATTCACCCGGATCACCGCCTCGTAGGAACGGCCCAGGTCTTCCGGGTCGATCGGCAGATAGGGCACTTCCCAGACGATGTCATTCTGCTGGCGGCGCGCGGCCAGGCCCTTCTTGATCGCATCCTGATGGCTACCCGAGAAGGCGGTGAAGACCAGATCGCCGGCGTAAGGATGGCGCGGATGGACCGGCAACTGGTTGCAGTATTCGGCGGTGCGGCGCAGTTCATCGATATCGTCGATCACCAGTTCGGGATCGACGCCCTGGGTGAACATGTTCAGGGCCAGGGTGACGACATCGACATTGCCCGTGCGCTCGCCATTGCCGAACAGCGTGCCTTCGACCCGGTCGGCGCCGGCCATCAGCGCCAGTTCGGTCGCGGCGACGCCGGTACCCCGGTCGTTATGGGGATGCAGCGACAGCAGATAGCGGTCGCGCCACTTCACATTGCGGATGAACCATTCGATCTGGTCGGCGTAGACGTTGGGCGTCGCCATTTCGACCGTCGACGGCAGATTGAAGATCATCGGCTTTTCCGCCGTGGGCTGCCAGACGTCCATCACCGCCTCGCAGATTTCCTTGGCGAAATCGAGTTCGGTGCCGGTGAAGCTCTCGGGCGAATATTCCAGCACGATCTCGGTATCGGGGATCTTGTGCACCAGGCTCTTGACCAGTTGGGTGCCCTTCACCGCGATGTCGATGATGCCCGCCCGGTCCAGGCCGAAGACCACCCGCCGCTGCAGGGTCGAAGTCGAATTATACAGATGGACGATGGCCCGCTTGGTGCCGCGGATCGCATCGAAGGTGCGGATGATCAGCTCTTCCCGCGCCTGGGTCAGGACCTGGACGGTGACATTGTCCGGGATCTCGCCATTGTCGATCAGGAAGCGGACGAAGTCGAAATCGGTCTGCGAGGCCGAGGGGAAGCCGACCTCGATTTCCTTGAAGCCCATGTCCACCAGGGTGCGGAACATGCGCAGCTTGCGATCGTGGCCCATGGGCTCGATCAGGGCCTGATTGCCGTCGCGCAGGTCGACCGAGCACCACAAGGGCGCCTTGGTGATGACCTTGCCCGGCCATTGGCGGTTCGGCAGGTCGATGGACGGTACGGGGCGATATTTCTCGATCGGCATGGAGGACATGGGAAAATTCCTGAGGATTCGAATCTGGATCTGGATGGGATGTCGGCGTCTCGGGATCAGGCCGCGGCGGCAGGCGATGGCCGCGCCGCGGCCCTGGTAAGTCGCGCGAGGGAACGCGGAACCACACCCAGGGCGTGATGAACGACCGACAGCTTACGACGAGAAACGGGCATGGGAGAATGCTTTACCGGGGATGATGGACCGAAGACGACCGCAGGGAACACGAAGTTCCACCCGACACCTGAAAGGCGTCGGTCAAATAAGTCGGGTAAGTAGGGTCCACATCGCGCGGGTCATCATGGCCGATACCATGAACGGCTGCCCGCCCCGAGGTCAAGCCCTTAATTCCGTGTCGCGGCGCGCGAAACCCTGTGCGCGGCACATTGCCAAGCCCTCGGGAAAGGCCCAGAATCCGCCGGTCGCGGCTTGAAACGAGGATGGAATGCCCCCATCGGCGGATGTCGATCCCATCGAGGCCACCATCCGCGCCCTGCCTCTGTGGCAGGGCCGCGTCGACATCGCCCCCCTTTCAGGCGGCATCACCAACCGCAATTTCATCGTCACCGATCGGCGGGGCAAGGCCGTCGTCCGGGTGGGGGGCGATATTCCCGTCCACGGCATCATGCGCTTCAACGAAC
>NZ_JBAQRT010000209.1:0-91390 GCF_049306435.1 Zavarzinia sp. | reverse complement strand
GATCCAGGCGATGCGGCCGCGCAGGCCGGCGGCGGTCCCGGCGGTCAGCGCCGTGCCGCCCAGGACGATCGCCCCCGACTCCACCGGGGCAAGGCCCGCGATCAGCGACAGAAGGGTGGACTTGCCCGACCCCGAAGGCGCGGTCAGCGCGACATGCTCGCCCGGCCGGATCGACAGGCTGAAATCCGCGAACACAGGTTCAGCGGCGCCTTCGTGCCGGAAATGAAGATGGCTGATCTCGACACCGGGTACGGCCCCTGCCCCCCCCACCGTCTCGTCGAGGGCGCCGGGCACTTCAAGACCGGGCGCCGCCAGCCGCGCCAGGCTTTCCTCGGCGGCGACACCGGCCGCGCGGTCGTGCCAGACGGCCGAGAGATCGCGCAGCGGCTCGAAGAAGGCGGGCGCGAGCATGAGGATGAACAGGCCCTGCCCGAGGTCGAGCTTGCCGCCCCAGGCGCCGAATTCGAGCTGGCCCAGCAGGTGAAAGCCGACATAGACCGCGACCATGGCAACGCCCAGCGCCGAGAACAGCTCAAGCACCGCCGAAGACAGGAAAGCGATGCGCAGCACCGCCATGGTGCGTTGTTGCAGGCCCCGGGCACTGGCCGCCAGCCGCTCGGCCGTCGCCTCGATGGCGCCGAGGCCGCGAATGGTGGCGAGGCCCCGCAGCCGATCGAGCAGAAAGGCGTTCATGCCGCCCATCTCGATCATCTGCGCTTCGCTCGCCGCCTTGGCACGCCAGCCGACCAGCGCCATGAACACCGGAATCAGCGGCGCCGCGAGCAGCAGAATCAGCGCCGCCAGCCAGGATTGGCTGAACACGGCCGCCAGAATCAGCGGCGGCACCAGGGCGACCCGCAGGCGCACCGGCTGGAACCGCGAGAGATAGGGCAGCAGGGTTTCCGCCTGTTCGGCCAGCACCGAGGCGGCAAGCCCGGCCGGATGCCGCCGGGGATCGAGGGGGGAGCCGGTCGCCAGCCGACGCAGGGCATGGCTCCGGGCCTCGCCCAGCAGATGCCGCGCCCGCCGATAGGACAGCCGCACCCCCGCCGCTTCCGCCAGGGGCCGCAGGAGGCCAAGGCCAAGCACGAGCGCCGCCGGCACCAGGATATCGCCAAGCCCGCCGCCCGCGGCCAGGCGCTGCACGGCATGGGCCAGCAGCGCCGCCTGCGGCAGCCAGATCAGCGCGGCCAGGACGGAAAGCAGGCTTCCCGCCTCCAAGCGGCGAACAGTCGGGGCACGGGTCACGGTCATGCCATCAACCCACAGCCACCCGGTAGGTGGCAGCCAGGGCAAGGAAGACCGGAAAATGGAGCGGAGGATTCATGGGGTTGGCTCCACGCTCGCCGCAATTTCAATTATTATTGAAATTACAGTATGCGCATATGATGACAGGAACAAGCGCAGCGCGCCCTGCGACATTCTCGTTTGACGGGTGGATGGTTTCAGGTCCGGCGGCACCCTGACGGGGCGGGTCGGGAGTGAATTCTTGACGCGCGACCAGTATCGCCGGTCCGCCGCCACGGGAACGCCTGGGGTTCTGTCAAACCCGCCGCGTTACAGGGGGCTTGCCGGCCCGATGTTACCGGGCACGATCGCCCGCGCGGCGGGAGGCCCACGCGGCTGGACGTCGGCGACATGGATCAGGTCCGGCGCAGTGAGGGGCTGCTGGTGCCAGTCCGATTGGCCATATCCCCCGGGCACGACCAGCGCCAGGGTGAAAGGAAGAAGCCCGAGGCCGGCGACGGCCTGGGTGATGCAGATCTGACAGTCGTGGCCCGGCAAGGCCGGCGCGGGCCGGTCGGCCGGCGCCTTCCCGCCAGTACTGCAAAGCGCCTCGAGAGCCGCCTGCAACGCGGCCAGCGAATTGATGCGGCCGCCATGCATGGGCGACAGCGGCGCGATCACCTGCAGACACAGGGCAAGGCCGGCCAGCAGCGCCATCATGTGACGCCGGCCGGTGTGCCGATATGCCGAAAGTGACCGCATGGAGTACATTCCACCGCTTTGACGCTTCCGAGGTAAGCCTGCCCGCCGCCTTCCGGCAATGGGACAGAACCGCGCAGCGACGCAAGCGCGCAGCGACAGATGGGCGCGGCACGGGACCCGATCCCCGCGCCACGCACGCCCCCGCCCTGCGGGAAGATCAACGCCGGCCCTATTCCAATTTATATTTTACGATTATATATAATGAAACAGACCAGCCGAAACGGGGCACAGCCATGGAACAATTCATTTCGCCGACGATCGGGGGCGCGCTGATCGCGCTGTCCGCCATCCTCATGATGGGGATGATGGGGCGAATCACCGGGATCAGCGGCATCCTCGGCACCCTGTTGCCGCCCGCCCCGGCGAGGGGCGGCGAAGCCGTCTGGCGCATCGCCTTCATCGCCGGCCTGCTGGGCGGCCCGCTGCTGCTTCAGGCCGTCACCGGCGAGAGCGGCATCGGTGCCCCCGTCGTCGGCCTGCCGATGATGATCATCGCCGGCTTCATCGTCGGCGTCGGCACCGCGCTGGGCTCGGGCTGCACCTCGGGCCATGGCATCTGCGGCCTGTCGCGCCTGTCGAAGCGCAGCTTCGTCGCCGTCGGCACCTTCATGGCGACCGGCGTCGCGACCGTCTTCGTCGTCCGTCACCTTCTCTGATCCTGGGGCAACCATCATGGCACGCACCATCACCGCCCTTGTCGCCGGGCTGATCTTCGGCCTGGGCCTTGCCCTCGCCGGCATGACCGATCCCGCCAAGGTCATCGGCTTCCTCGATCTCGCCGGGGCCTGGAACCCCGCCCTCGCCTTCGTCATGGGCGCGGGCGTCATCGTCACCTTCATCGGCTACCGCCTTGTCCTCGCCCGGCCGAAGCCGGTGCTCGATACCAAGTTCCAGATCCCGACGCGGACGGATATCGACGCCCCGCTGGTCGGCGGCGCCGCGCTGTTCGGCATCGGCTGGGGTCTCGCCGGCTATTGCCCCGGCCCCGCGCTGTCGTCGCTGATCGCCGGCAATGGCGAGGTCTTCGCCCTCGTCGGCGCCATGATCGCGGGCATGATCACGGTGCGCGTCATCAGGGCGCGCGGTTGACGGCGATGTCGGCGGATCTCTGGCGCTGGCTGGCCCTCGCGGCCGGCGCCATCGCCATCCTGGCCTTCGAATGGCACCAGCGCCGCCGCCAGACCGCCCGCCAGCGCCATGTCACCATGCGCGAGCGCTGGCTGGACGCGCTGATGGCCCGGCCGGGGCAGGAGATCGTCGCGGTCCAGACCCTGCGCAATTCGCTGATGGCGGCCAGTATCGTCGCCTCGACCACGGTGATCGCGATCATGGGCACGATCAGCCTCGTTGGGCCGGTCGCCGCCCATCTGGCCCTGCGCATCGCTGAAAGCCCGGAGGAAGCGGCTGTCCGCCCGGTCCAGCTGGCGATCGGCGCCCTCCTCGTCGTCGTGCTGTTCACGGCTTTCCTCTTCGCCACCCAGTCGGCGCGTTTCTACAACCACCTGTCCTATCTCGTCGGCTTCGGCGTCTCGGCGAGCGAGGATGACCGCCTCACGGCACGGCATTACGTCGCCCTCGCCGGGCGCTATTACAGCGACAGCCTGCGCACCATGGTCTATCTCGCCCCGCTGGTCGTCGGCCTGTTCGAGCCCCTGTCAGTGCTGCCGGGCGCGATCGTGGTCATTCTGGTGCTGGCCTATTTCGACCGGCGCCATCCATCGGCCTGAAACGAAAACGGCCGGGGAAAACCCCGGCCGTCGCGTCACCGAAAGAAAGAGCGGCTCAGTTGGCCCAGCCGGGCGCCACGCCCTCTTCCTCGACCTCTTCGGCCTCGACTTCGATCAGGGCCTCCAGGGTCTCGGGGGCATTGGCTTCGTCGTAATCATCCTCGTCGTCGGGGGCGCCTTCGCCCTTCACACGGTCCGCCGCCTTCTGGACCGCCTGATCGAGTTCGATCTGGCTGCACAGGCCGAGGGTCACGGGGTCGACCGGCTTGATGTTCTGGCTGTTCCAGTGGCTGCGGTCGCGCACCGCCTTGATGGTCGGCTTGGTCGTGCCGATCAGACGACAGACCTGGGCATCCGACAGTTCGGGATGATGGCGCAGCAGCCAGGCGATGGCGTCCGGCCGGTCCTGCCGGCGCGAGACCGGCGTGTAGCGCGGCCCCTTGGAGCGCGAACGCGGCGGCGGATTGGCCGACTCGCTGACCTTCATTTCGTAGCGGGGATTGGTCTGGGCCTTGTCCAGCTCGCTCTGGACCAGCTGGCCATGAGCCACCGGATCGAGCCCCACGATGCCCTGGAAGACTTCGCCATCGGCGATGCCCTTCACTTCGAGCGGATGCAGACCGCAGAATTTCGCGATCTGGTCGAAGGTCAGCGCCGTGTTCTCCACCAGCCAGACGGCGGTGGCCTTGGGCATCAGGGGCAGGGTCATGTCAATTCTCCACCGTTGCGACCGGCCTTCCGGCCTGCCGCTGCCACGATCATGGCCTTTAGCGATAGGGCTATATAGTCGCGGTGCGCACGGACGTCAAACCCTGCACGCTGCCGACAGGCTTACATCTCCAGCACAATCTTGCCCAGATGATCACGGTCGTCCATCCTCTCGTGCGCGCCGGCCGCGTCCGCGAGGGGGAAGCTGCGGTCGATCACCGGGCGGATCTTCCCCGCCGCCAGCAGCGGCCAGACCGTCGCCTCGAGCGAAGCCGCGATCCTGGCCTTGTCGGCGACCGAGCGGATGCGCAGGGTCGAGCCGGTGATGGTCAGGCGCTTCAGCATCACCGGCATCAGATTGACCTCGACCTGCGAGCCCTGCAGGAAGGCGATATAGACAAGGCGGCCGCCCGTCGCCATGCAGGCGATGTTGCGCGCGACATAATCGCCGCCGACCATGTCGAGCACGACGTCGACGCCCTTCTTGCCGGTCTCGGCCTTGATCACCTCGACGAAATCTTCCGTCTTGTAGTCGATCACCCGCTCTGCGCCGAGGGCCATCAGGGGCGCCCGCTTGGCCTCGCCGCCCACCGTGGTGAAGACCCGGGCGCCGAGGGCGGAGGCCAACTGGATCGCCGTGGTGCCGATGCCGCTGGCGCCGCCATGGACAAGGAAACTCTCGCCCGGCTGCAGGCCGCCCCGGTCGAAGACATTGGTCCAGACGGTGAAGAAGGTCTCGGGGATGGCCGCCGCCTCGACCATCGACAGGCCGTCCGGCACCGGCAGGCACTGCGCCGCCGGGGCGACGGCATATTCGGCATAGCCCCCGCCCGCGAGCAGCGCCATCACCCGGTCGCCGATGGCGAAGCGCGACACCTCGGGGCCGAGGGCGACGATCGTGCCCGCGCCTTCGAGGCCCGGCGTCTCGGGCGCGCCGGGCGGCGGCGGATAGGCGCCGAGGCGCTGCAACACGTCGGGCCGGTTGACCCCCGCCGCGGCGAGGCGGATCAGCACTTCGCCGGGCCCCGGACGCGGCACCGGCAGGCGGACCGGTTTCAGCACCTCGGGACCGCCGGGGCTGGTGATCGCGATCGCGGTCATGGTTTCGGGAGGGGTCGACATCGCTCGCTCCATGCTATTCTCATCGTTGGTTAGGCGAGGACGAGGCACGAGGCAAGGATGGTATTCGATCCCGAAGAGCGGCCGCGACCGAAGGCAGGGGTGGCGATCGAGCCGATCGCCCTCGATCCCCTCTCGATCGAGGACCTGGAGGCGCGGATATCCAGCGCGAAGGCGGAAATCGCCCGCTGTGTGGAAGCAATATCCAAGAAACAGGCCAGCCGCGATGCGGCAGCCGCTTTTTTCAAGATCTAGGCGAAAGAATCTTGCCACCGCCCCCATGTGGCGGGTTGACGCAGGCGGGTCGAATACGCATGATCACCCCCGCAAGTCTTCACAGGGACGGCATCACAAAAGAACGGGCTGCCCATTGGGCAGCCCGTCGCTTTTTGGGGGCCTGAAACCGGATCAGGCGGCGTGCTGGTGCTCGATCTGCGGGCCGGCGGCGACCGCGCGGGTCTCGATCGCGATCTGGCGCGGCTTCTTCGCTTCCGGCACCTCGCGCACGAGTTCGATGTGCAGCAGGCCATTCTCGAAGCTGGCGTTCACCACCTTGATGGTATCGGCGAGTTCGAAGCGGCGCTCGAAGGCGCGGGCGGCGATGCCGCGATGCAGATATTCGACACCGGACTGATCCTCGCGCGCCTTGCCGGCGATCACGAGCATGTTTTCCTTCACCGTGACATCGAGAGCTTCGGGGGCGAAACCGGCCACCGCCATGGAAATGCGGTAACGGTCGTCACCGGCCTTTTCGATGTTGTAGGGCGGGTAGCTGTTGGCCGCCTCGTCCACGCGGGCCGCGCTGTCGAGCAGGCGGGAAACCCGGTCGAAACCGATGGTCGAACGCATGAGGGGCGAGAAATCAAAGGCAGAGCGCATCGCAATTCTCCTGACGAGCAAAGGCGAGTTTCGTCTTGCGGCGGGCCCCCCGACCATCGGGCGGACCTGCGGGCCGAACCCCATGCGGGCATCCGGCACTCCTCAGGTAGGTGCGGGGAAATGCCCCTTCAAGGGGGCTGAAAACGAAAAAGGGCGACCCGGAGGCCGCCCTTTTCCATCACGCGCGCCGACAGGCGCGGGATCATTCACTGCGCCGCCAGGCGGCGCGGGATTACTTGATGCCGAACTTGGAGAAGCGCTTGTTGAAACGCGCGACCATGCCGCCCGTGTCGATGATGCGCTGATTGCCGCCGGTCCAGGCGGGATGCGAGCTCTTGTCGATATCGAGCTTCAACACATCGCCTTCCTTGCCCCAGGTGGACCGGGTCTGGAATACCGTGCCGTCCGTCATTTCGACCGTGACGACATGGTAGTCGGGGTGAATGCCTTCCTTCATCACTCTGCTCCTTGACCACGGAACCTGCCGCCGGCCACGAGAAAATCTGATCGACCTTGTGTCGAGAAGCCGCGTTCCTAACGGAATTGCCGGCCCTTGGCAATGGTCATTGGAGAAAATTGCCGCTGCCGCCTTCCCGGTCTCACAGGCGGGACAGGAGTTCCGCCTTCTTCGCGCCGAATTCCTGATCGGTCAGGATGCCCTTGGCGTGCAGCGCCGCCAGTTTCTCGATCGCCGCGAAGATATCGCCTTCGGCCGCGGGGGCCGGCGCCGGCGATTCGAAAGCGGGGGGCATGGAGACCGGCGGGACATAGACCGGCGGGGCGTAGACCGGCTGCGGCGGCGCGGGCGGGGCCTGGCCGTCGATCGAGACCACCGGCAGGCCGGCGACATCGACAAGGCCATATTGGCTGGTGAAGCTGAGCGAGCCGCCATAGGACTGCTGCTGGGAGAAGCCGCCGATATTGTGGTCCAGCGTGTCATAGACCGTGACATGGCCGCCGGTCGCGATCGCGAGGCGCCGGCTGTCGGCGAAATAGGCATAGCGGACATCGTTCTGCGCCCCGGTCGATGAGGCGAAGCCGAGGTCCGCCGGCCACCAGTTGGCGCCCTGCCCCGGCGGCGGCGGCACGAACAGGCTGGCCGCGCCAAAACCGGCTTCCATGCCGCCACTCCCCCCGCTGCCCTGATACTGGCTGTTCTGGTAGGGGCCACCCTGATACTGGCCGCCCTGCGATTGCGACTGGAACGAGCCGGTGCGGATCAGGTCGGGCTGATTGGCGACGAGATTCGACAATTCGGTGCACAGGCCATCGACCCGGCCCTTCAGGTAATTGTTGAACATGTCGGAGAGCATGATCATGCCGCCGCGCATCCATTGGCCGGAGCCGGCGAATTCCGGGTGATTGAACTGGGCCATGCTGCCGTTGCCGTCGATCACGCTGCCCAACATGCTGGCGACCGCGTCGGGGCTGAAACCATGGCGCTGGGCGATGTCGTTGACGGCCTGCTGCCCGGCAGGTGAAAGCTGTCGCATTGTGGATCCTGGGAGGGAGGGGGAGCTTGGCCGCCACAATGCGCCAATCGCGCCGCGATGGCGAGGTGCAACGGCGGGACGGCCACAGATTCCGCCCCCGGGATTGGCACGGCGGCAATTGCTGGCTATTACTGGCGGCCATTCCCGTAACCTGATGGTCATTCCCCATGAGCGACAGCCTGCCCGATCGGCTTTCCACCAATCCGAAGAGCCCCCACTACAACGAAGACCTCCTGAAGCGCGGCATCGGCATCCGCTTCAAGGGTGTCGAAAAGACCAATGTCGACGAATATTGCATCAGCGAGGGCTGGATCCGCGTCGCCGCCGGCAATGCCCGCGACCGTTTCGGCAATCCGCTGACCATTCTCCTCAAGGGCCCGGTCGAGCCGTTCCTGCGCGACACGCCGGAAGGCTGACCCCCTCATGCTGAGCGACGAGCAGCTGGACCGCTATGCCCGGCACATCATCCTGCGGGAGGTGGGCGGGGCCGGTCAGGCCAGGCTGCTCGCCTCGCGAGTGCTGATCGTCGGGGCGGGCGGCCTCGGCGCGCCGGCCGCGCTCTATCTCGCGGCGGCCGGCGTCGGCACCATCGGCCTCGTCGATGCCGACACGGTTGCCCTGTCCAATCTGCAACGCCAGATCCTCTATCGCACCGAGGACGTCGGCCGGCCCAAGGTCGAGGCCGCTGCCGAAGCCCTGCACCGGCTGGACCCCGATATCGCCATCGAACTGCACCCCCTTCATTTGGACGAGGCGGCGGCGCACGATCTGGTGAAATCCTACGATCTGGTACTGGACGGAACCGATAATTTCGCCACGCGCCATGCGGTCAACCGGGCCTGCGTCGCCGCCAGGCGCCCGCTGGTTTCCGGGGCCGTATCCCAGTTCGAGGGGCAGGTCGCCACCTTCCGTGGCCAGCCCTGTTACCATTGCTTCGTGCCCGAAGGCACCACGGCCGCCGCCGATTGCGCGGGCCAGGGTGTTCTCGGCGCCATGACCGGCGTGATCGGCAGCCTGATGGCGGTCGAGGCGCTGAAGGAATTGGTCGGCATGGGTGAAAGCCTCGCTGGCCGTCTTGTGCTCTACGACGCTTTGTACACCCGCTTCCGCACCCTCCGTCTTGCCAAGGACCCTGCCTGCCCGGTGTGCGGCGGGGGATAGGACCCCCGTCATGAGCGATACCGCAGCGCCGCCTGTCCGCCCCTATAGCGACGAGGATTTCGGCCGGTTGCGGCGCCTGGTCGGCCCGGCCGTCGAACTCTGGGGCGCGCTGACCGATCCCGTCTTCGAGGGGATCGAGAATATTCCGGTCGAAGGTCCTGTGCTGATGGTCGGCAACCACGGCATGATGGGCACGCTCGATGCCGCCATCATGTGCTTTGGCCTGCGTCAGCGTCTCGGCATCTGGCCGCGCGGCCTGGCCGACCATGTCCATTTCCGCATTCCCGCCTGGCGCGACCTGTTCCGGGCCGCCGGCGCCGTCGAGGGCACCCCTGACGGCTTCCGCGCCCTGATGGCGGTGGGCGCCCATGTCGTCGTCTATCCGGGCGGGGTGGGCGAGGTTTTCAAGCGCAAGGGCGAACAATATCACCTGCGCTGGAAGCAGCGGATCGGCTTTGCCCGGCTGGCGATCGAGGCAGGCTGCAAGGTCGTGCCCTTTTCCGCCGTCGGCGCCGACGACAGCTATTCGGTCCTGATGGGTTCGGACGAGATGCTGAATATCCCGGGGGCGGCCGCCCTTGCCCGCCGGCTGAAGCTGAAGCCCGACTATGTCGGGCTTTACCGCGGCCTCGGCCTGACCGCCCTGCCCCGGCCGGAGCGCTACTACTTCCACTTCGCCCCGGCGATCGACACGGGGCGATTCGGCGGCGATGCCACCGATGACAATGCCTGGGCGCTCCGCCGCGAGGTCGAGACGGCGGTGGAAAGCGGGATCGAAACCCTGCTGGCGAAACAGGCCGAAGACCCGGACCGGCAGTTCCGCCGCCGCGCCCTGCCGCTGGCCAAAGGCTTGTGGCGGCGGATGCGCGGCAGCGCCTGATCAGACGCCACGATAGGCGGGCGGGCGCTTTTCCTTGAAGGAGGCGACACCTTCCGCCGCATCCCCGGTCGCGGCCAGTCGGGCCGTCACCGCCGAGAGATCGCCGATCGCCGCTTTCGGCCCGTCGAGCAGGGCAAGCCGCGCGTTGGCGAGGCTGGCCTGCACCGCCAGCGGCGCCTGTTGGGCGATTCGCCGGGCGATCGCCAGCGCGGCCTCGAATTCCGTCCCCGGCTCGACCACGTCCTGCACGAAGCCGTAGTCGCGCGCCGTCCGCGCATCGAAATCGTCGCCGGTGAGAATCAGCTTCATGGCATTGCCCCAGCCGGCGCGCTGCGCCATGCGGATGGTGGCACCGCCATAGGCCATGATGCCCCGCTTCACCTCGAGCTGGGCGAAACGGCTGTCGCTGGCGGCGATGGCGATATCGGCGGCGAGAATCAGCTCGATCCCGATGGTGAAGCAGATGCCCGCGGTCGCGACCACCACCGGCTTCGACGAGCGCCGGCCGTTGAGGCCGAGGGGATCGACCAGGCCATCGGGAAACAGCGGATCGCCGTCTCGCTGGGATGCCGCCATCTTCGGCAGGTCGAGCCCGCCGGTGAAATGTCCGCCCGCCGCGTGCAGCAGGCCGACCCGGGCCCCGGCCGTGTCTTCCAGCGCCGTATAGGCCTGCGCCAGCTCATGCAGCATCTTCGGGGTGAAACCGTTGCGCTTCTCGGCCCGGTCGATACAGATGGCGAAAACCCCGCCTTCCAGCAATTCGGTGGTGATCTGGCCGTCCTCGTGGCGCGCGCTCATTACGTCGTTTCCTTTGTTCTTGTGCTTGATCTTCGGGTGCGAGGCATGGTCCATAGGCGCCGGGCTTATGCAAGGGGCTTTCCCCTGATCGCCGTCCCCCTGATCCGCCGGTTCCTGACGGATTGACAGGGATGGCAGGCGACAGTATGGTCCGCGCTCACTTTTCGGCGCCTCGGGCGCCGCTCTCGTTTATGGCCGTAGGGCCGGGTTGGTTGTCATGAAGATCGTCAATTCCCTGAAGACTCTGAAGACCCGTCATCGCGATTGCCGCGTGATCCGTCGTCGTGGCCGCGTCTATGTGATCAACAAGACGCAGCCCCGCTACAAGGCCCGCCAGGGCTGAGGCCGGAGCCCGTCGATCCATGGTCGCCGCGGTCGTCTTCGATCTCGGCAAGGTGCTGATCGACTGGGATCCGCGATACCTCTATCGTCGGCGCTTCGGTGCCGACGAAGCGGCGATGGAGGAATTCCTGTCCTCCGTCTGTTCCATGACATGGCACACGCGCTGTGACGCCGGCGTGCCCATGGCCGAGAACGTCCGCGACCTGGCCGCGCGCCATCCCGACAAGGCGGATCTGATCCGCGCCTGGGACGAGGAATGGCCGGCGATGTTCGCCGGCACCATTCCGGGTTCGGTCGAGCTGCTGGAAAAGCTGCACGAGAGGGGCACGCCCCTCTTCGCCATCACCAATTACCCGGCGGACAAATGGCCGCACGGGCTTTCGCTGTTTCCGTTCCTCGGCCATTTCCGCGACGTGCTCGTTTCGGGAATCGAGAAGCTGGCCAAGCCCGATCCCGAGATCTTTCGCCGCGCCTGCGATCGATTCGGCATCCGCCCGGAAACCAGCCTGTTCATCGACGATCTGGCGGCCAATGTCGCCGCCGCCGCCGCCCTTGGTTTCGAGACCCATCATTTCAGGGGTGCCGATGGCCTGCGCGCGGACCTGATGGCGCGCGGGCTGATCTGAAGGGCCAGGGCGCGCGCCGGGGCCAGCCTTAATGACCCCTTAAGCCTCTCGCCCGTACAACCATTGCAGGGGCCACCCGTGACTTCACAGGGGGCGGAATGCATCAGCACCAGGAAAAGGCCGCGCAGACGGCGCTAGTTCATATCGCGAAGGATGCCGGGCTTCTCGGCGTCGAGATCGCCGACGTCACCGGCCTTGTCGAGACGGTCGCCACCGAGGTCGAGGGCCAGGCGCGGGCATTCAGCCAGTTGCGCCTCGACGCCGACGAACTCGCGGGCTCGAACCGCACCATTCTCAACGCCGTGACCGATGCGCGGGAAACCAGTCGTTCCGCCGCCGAGGCCATGCGCCGGAGCGAGAGCGAAGTCGGCCTGTCGCTGGCCGAAATCCGCGGCCTCGTCGCCAACGCCGTCGCCGTCGCCGCCGAATTGCGGAAACTCGTCGCCTCGCTCGAGGATGTGCGCAAGGTCGCGCGCGGTATCGATGGCATCGCCCGCCAGACCAATCTCCTCGCCCTCAACGCCTCGATCGAGGCCGCCCGCGCCGGCGAAGCCGGCCGGGGCTTCGCCGTCGTCGCCGCCGAAGTGAAGGCCCTCGCCCGCTCGACCTCGGTCGCGACGACCGAGATCGACGCGACGCTGGCCATGCTGGGCAAGCAGAGCGCCCGCCTGGTCGAGGAAAGCGACGCCGCCAGCCAGCGCGCGGAAGCGGTCGAACAGGGGACCTCCACGATTGGCGCCGCCATCGGCGAACTGGCCCGCCGCTTCGCCACCGTCGACGACGGTATCGGCGCCATCGCCGGCGCCGCCGACAGTATCGCGGCCCGGGTCGACGGGCTGGTCGGCACCGTCACCACCATGGCCGACGGGGTCGAGCGGTCGTCGCATTCCCTCACGCAGGCCCGGGACCGCGGCGCCAACGTGCTCGGTATCGCCGAACATCTGCTGGGGCAAACCGTGGTGCCGGGTATCGAGACCACGGATACGCTGGTGCTGGCCGCCGCCATGACGGCCCGCGACGCGATCGAGGCCGCCCTTGGCCGCGAACTCGCCAGCGGCCGGGTCCAGACCGCCGATCTGTTCGACGAAAACTACGTGGAGATCGCCGGCAGCACGCCGCGACAGTTCATGACCCGCTTCACCAGCCTGACCGACAAGATCCTGCCGGCGATTCAGGAGCCTGTCCTGGGGGCCGATCCACATGTGGTTTTCGCCGTCGCCATCGACCGCAACGGCTATCTGCCGACCCATAATGAAGCCTTTTCCCGCCCTCAGGGCCGCGACCCGGACTGGAATGCCGCCAACTGCCGGAACCGGCGCCTGTTCACCGATCGTGTCGGCATGGGCGCGGCGCGGAATACCGGCCCCTTCCTGCTGCAATCCTATCGCCGCGACATGGGCGGCGGAAAATTCGCCCTGATGAAGGATCTGTCGGTGCCGATCACCATCGGCGGCCGACATTGGGGCGGCTTTCGTGTCGGCTATCGCGTGTGAGCGTCGATCTTCCCGGCTTTGTTCCCGGACCTGCCCCGATGGGAACAGTTGAAGTTGCAAGCCATGCCCCCGGCATGTTTGCGTGAATGACCTGAACCCCGCCCGAGGAGCCGAAAACCCGCCATGTCGTCCGCACCCCCGCCTTCCCCGAGACACGCCGCCCCCGGGCCGGCCGCCAAGGTGGTCCTGGTGCTGGATGACCATGTCGCGCTGCGCGAGGAACTGGCGGAATATTTCGGGTCGATGGGCTATCAGGTCATGCAGGCGGGCGATGGCCCCAGCCTGTCCGCCGCCCTGCGCCAGCATCGGCCGGACCTCGCGGTCCTCGACATCGACCTGCCGGGCTGGAACGGCATCGAGATCGCGCAGGCCATGCACCGGCGCGATCCCTCGGTTCGCATCATCCTGATGACGGGCAACCCCACCTGGGTCACCCCGGCCCTGAGCACGACATCCGGCGCTTTCGCCCTGGTGGAAAAGCCGATCGATCTCGCCCGCCTGTCGCGGGTGGTCAAGGCCGCCCTGCTCTAATTACCAGTTGGCGAATTCGGCCTGACGGCGCGGGGCGTCGGCTTCGGTCGCCGGCAGGCCGATATCCGTCAACAGGTGACCCGAGGTCGCGCCAAGCCGGGCCAACTCACGCCGCTGAATGCGCCGGGTGCGCCGGGCCGCATGATCATCGATCATGACGCCGACAAGACGGCCAAGGCGGGCCAGCAGGTTGCCGGCGTTGCGGTTGGTGTTGAAAACGAGGGTGGTCATGGCTTGCATCCATTGCTTCTGAGCATGAAGATGGCTTCCGCTCGTTGTTTTCGCCATGGAGTTCTGATCATGAACTCATCAGTTTTCCTCATGCCTCTCGCACCTGCGGGAGACGGGCGATGATCGGCCGCGGCCAATTGCCGTCGCTGAATGCCCTGCGCGCCTTCGAGGTGGCGGGCCGGCTGCGCAGCTTTTCCAGGGCGGCGGAGGAACTGGGCGTGACGCAAGGCGCGATCTCGCGCCAGATCAAGCTGCTCGAAGGGCAATTGGGGATCGAGTTGTTTCACCGCCTCGCGACCGGCGTTTCGCTGACCGAGGAAGGCGACAAGTTCCTGCCGGTGCTGACCGATTGCTTCGTGAAGATGACCGAGGCTTCGGCGTCGCTGCGGGACGATCCCTTCCGCCTGTCGATCGGGGCGCCGCCCTCGTTCGGGATGCGCTGGCTGATGCCGCGCCTGCCGCGCTTCCAGGCCGAACACCCGCGCATCGACGCCCGCCTGACCATCACCACCGACGATATCGCCGATCTCGCGGGTTTCGATGCCGGCGTCCATTACGGGGCGACGCCGCCGCCCGGGCTGCACGCCCTGAAGCTGGCGGGGGAGCGGCTGGTGCCGGTGGCCGCCCCGCGTCTGATCGATGACCCGGAGCGGCCATTGAAGACGCCCCAGGACCTGGCGCGCCATACGCTGATCGACACGGTGCCGGACCGGCGGTACTGGCGGCTGTGGCTGCAGGTGGTCGGCCATGACAGCGTGACGGGCGAGCGGGCTCAGGTCATCACCATTCTGGACATGGCCCTGCGGGTGGCCGAGCAGGGTCTTGGCATCGCCATCGGCGATGTCGCCATGATCGCCGACGACATCGCCCTCGGCCGGCTGGTGGCGCCCTTCCCGGTCGAGGTGCCGTCGGGCTTTTCCTATTGGCTGGTGGCCCGGCCCGAAGCCTCGGCCCGGCCCAAGCTGCGCAGCCTGTTCCGTTTCATGGAAAAGGAAGCCCGGGCGACGGCGGCCCTCAAACTGAAGCCGCCGTCGGTGCCTTGAGACTTACTCCGCCGCCATCGGCAGGCCGGAGACGAAGCCCGTTTCGACCTCGGGCTTCAACCGCGCGAGCCCCTGGGCCAGGCGGCGCCAGCAGCGCTCGCCAGTGGCGCCCTTGCGCCAGACGATGCCGATGGTGCGGCCCGGCGCCGGCTCGGGCAGGCGGCGAACGACGGTGCCGTCACCCAGATGGCTCTCGACGGCGACGGCCATGGCCGGCAGCAGGGTCACCCCCCTGCCCCGCCCGACGAGCCGCGCCAGGGTGGACAGGGACGATGCCCGCATCGGCGCCCGGAGCTGACCGTCATCGCACAGGCTGAGCGCCTGATCGGCGAGGCAATGGCCTTCCTCGAGCAGCAGGAGGGGACGATCCGCGAGCGCCTCGACCGAGACCTCGGCCAAAGCCGCCAGCGGGTCGGCCTGGGGCAGCAGGGCCAGGAACGGCTCGGCGAAGGCCACCGCGGTTTCGAGATCGCGGCCCAGCACGCCGATCTGCGGCAGGGCGAGGAGCGCGGCGTCGAGCGTGCCGGCGCGCAACGCGGCGACAAGCTCGCCCGTCCGCCCTTCGATCAGTTCCAGCCCCTCGGCGGCATAGGAAACGCCGAGGTCGACGACGTCGGGCCCCAGATAGGGCGCGATGGTCGGAATGACGCCAAGGCGCAGCGGCCGGGCAGCGGCGGCGGCGGCGAGGGCCCGCAGGCCTTCAACCTCGGCCAGGATACCGCGGGACTTGGCGATCACCGCCTCGCCCAGCGCCGTTGGCGTGACGCCCCGGCGCGAGCGGGTCAGCACGAGCCCGTCGAGCGACTGCTCGAGCAACTGGATCTGGGCGGTCATCGCCGGCTGACTGACGTTCAGCGCCGTCGCCGCCTTGCGGAAACTCTGGTGGTCGGCGACGGCGACGAGATAGCGGATCTGGCGCAGCGAAATCGACATGGACGTCATTCCTTCGACGAGACGGGCGACCGAAACGGGGGACAACGCGGCTTCCGGCCAGCCTCCCTGGCCGGATACCGCCCGGCCGAAACGCCGGCCGATGTGTTACCGCCCGGCCGAAACGCCGGCCGATGTGTTACCGCCCGTTTGTAGCGTCTTTGCGAATGACTTGCAATTTCGTTTTTAACTGCGCTGGTCAGAACCGCAATCGACCGGCCTCGATGTCGGCATGAAGCGCCGGGGTCAGGGCGGTGATGCCGCCCAGATCCGGATGCCGGATATAGAGGGGATCGGCCACCCTGCCCGGATCGAAGCCTTCCTTAACCAGATCGACCTTGCGGTGCTTGAAGGTGCCGGTGATCTCGATCTCGCCCTGCAGGCGCAGGAAATAGGGCTGGGCATAGGCCGGCAGGTTCTTCGCGATATAGGCATCGAGGGCCGGGAGGTCGAGAGTGTCGGCGGCGACCATGGACACCATGCCGGCGCGGCCGTCGCACTTCGGCACCTGGACGCCGAAGACATTCACCTCCCGCACGCCGGGGAAGGTGGAAAGCACTTCGGCCACCTCGGCGGTCGAGACATTCTCGCCTTTCCAGCGGAAGGTGTCGCCGATGCGGTCGACGAAGTAGAAGTAACCATCCTTGTCCCGGCGCATCAGGTCGCCGGTGCGGAACCACATGTCGCCCCTGGCGAAGACATCGCGCAGGATCTTCTTCTCGGTCTCGGCCTTGCCCTTGTAACCCTCGAAGCGGCCGACCGCCTTCTTCGGGTCCTGGGGGATGAGGCCGATGGTCTCGCCCGGCTCGTCGGCCGCGCATTCGATGCAGAACCCCTCGGCATCGCGCACGGGCTGTTCGGTCGCGACGTCGAACTTGATGATCTTCGTGTTGAACACCCGGTCCAGATAGAAGGGAATCCGGCCGATCGCCCCCACTTTGCCGTCGGCGTTGATCAGGGCGACATTGCCTTCGGTCGCCGCGTAGAATTCGACGATGCGCGGAATGGCGAAGCGTTCCTGGAAGGTCGGCCAGATCTCCGGCCGCAGGCCGTTGCCGCAGGCGACCCGCAGATGATGCTCGCGCTCCTTCGGATGGGGCGGCGTGTTCACGAGATAGCGGCACAATTCGCCGATATACTGGAAGCAGGTCGCGTCGTAACGCACCACATCGTCCCAGAACTGGCTGGCGGAGAATTTCCGCCGCAGGATCACCGTGCCACCGACCGAGAGCATCGAGCCGACGGCGATGATGCAGCCCGCCGAATGATAGAGCGGCAGCACGCAATACATGCGGTCGTGGCGCGTCGCATCCATCTGGGCGGCGAAGGCGTTGCAGGCCTGCAGAAAGCGGTAATGGCTGATTTGGGCCGCCTTGGGATTGCCGGTGGTGCCCGAGGTGTAGATGTAGAACAGATTGTCCTTGGCGATCAGGTCGGGGCGCCGGTCGCGCGGCAATTCCTCGGTCGGCCGGGCGGCGACGGCGGCATCGAAATCGGCGGCGCCGCGGATCGCGCCGGCGGAGGCGTGAACTGGCGGCAGCACTTCCATCAGGCCGCGGATCGACTCCAGCGCCTCGGCATATTCGGCGTCGATGATCAGGGCCTTGGGCGCGGCGACGCCGAGGCTGTGGTTGAGCTGACCGCCGGTGAGATTGGTGTTGATGAGGGCGATGCAGGCCCCGGCCTTGGCCAGGCCAAGCCAGGTGATGATGAATTCAGGCCGGTTGGCCATCATCAGGGCCACCACGTCGCCCTTGCCGATACCCTGCCCTTGCGCCCAATGGGCGACCTGATTGGCCCTGGCGTCGAGACTGGCCCAGCTGACCGCCTGCCGCTCGAACAGGATGGCGGTGGCCTTGCCGCCCCGGCGCGCCTGCTGCTCGACCATCTGGACAACGGTATGGTCGCTGTCGAGGCGGATGGAACTGAGCCGCCAGAGCACGGAGACCATGCTCTCGACATAGTTCAGCTCCATCTGGGTCCGGCCCACCAGACCCGTCGGATCCAGCCGCTTCGCCAGATTCAGAATACCGTTCAGCATGTCGTTTTCTCTCCCCGTTTGCCATTTTCCTTACCCAACTCGGTCGCCCGGGTCCAGTGGCAAGTGACATTTTGTCATTGAAGCGGCGCGGCACGACGGGCCGCGCGGCCCTTACGCAACGGGAAGCAACGACAGGGGGGATCCGGCGTCAGCCGCGCGGGGTGGCCAGGGCCTCGATGTAGAAGTGCCGCACCGAGGGTTCGGCGGCCTTCACGCTGGCGGCCAGTTCGTGGATCGCGCCCTCGACATCATCGCCGGTCAGGCCGTCGCGGAAATCGACGGTGGCGAGGATGATCAGATCATGCGGGCCGAAATGGACGCTGAGGATCTCGCCCACGGATTCGATCCGCGGATCGGCCGCGACCTTGGCCCTGATCGCTTCGAGAACCAGCGGGTCGGCGCCTTCACCGATCAGCAGGCCCTTGCATTCGACCGCCAGGATGACGGCGGTCAGCAGCAGGACGCAGCCGATGACGATCGCCGCGATGCCGTCGAACACCGGCAAATGCAGATAATAGCCGATCAGGATGCCGGCGAGCGCGACGACGAGGCCGATCATCGCCGCCGTATCTTCGAGCAGCACGGTGACGAGGCTGGGGTCCTTGGTGTCGCGGATCGCGCGGATCATGGATTTCCGGCCACGCCCCTTGTTGAATTCGCCAAGGGCGACCGAGAAGGAATAGGCCTCGAACAGGATGGCCGCGCCGAGCACGATGAGATTGACCAGCGGATCATGCATCTCGCCGGGCGCCATGACGGCCTGGACGCCTTCATAAAGCGAGAGCCCGCCGCCCAGCGCGAAGATCAGGATCGCCACCAGGAAGGACCAGAAATAAAGCTCCTTGCCATAGCCGAAGGGATGCCGGGAATCCGAGGGCCGCGCCGCCCGGCCCAGGCCGTAGAGCAGCAGGAACTGGTTGCCGACATCGACGAGGGAATGGATGCCTTCCGACATCATGGCGGATGACCCGGTCCAGAAGGCGGCCGCGAATTTCGTCGCGGCGATGCCGCCATTGCCGATGGCCGCCGCCACGATCGCCTTCTTCGATGAACCCGCCATGATTCCCTCTGCCCTGTTGCTGTCCGCAGTGTAGGGAGTCGCACCTGCTTTGTGCACCGTCCTGACGAAAAAAGGGAGGCGCGAGGCCTCCCTTTTCCAGCTTGACGGTCGGGCGGGGCAGTCCCCCGCCCGCCGGGATCAGTTGTAGGCGCGCTCGCCGTGTTCGGCGACGTCGAGACCTTCGCGCTCGGCATCCGCCGGGACGCGCAGGCCGATCACGAGATCGACGAACTTGTAGAGGATGAAGGAGCCGATGCCCGACCAGGCGATCGTCACCAGGACACCCTTGAGCTGGGCCAGGACCTGAACACCCAGGCCCGGGTAGCCGGCCGCGAAGTCGGCAGTCGAGTAATCGACGATGCCGGCGCCGCCAAGCGCGGGGTTGACCACGATACCGGTGCCAAGAGCACCGATGATGCCGCCGACGCCATGGACGCCGAAGACATCGAGGCTGTCGTCATAGCCGAGGGCATTCTTCACCGCGGTAACGGCGATGAAGCAGACCACGCCCGCGACAAGGCCGAGGACCAGCGCGCCGCCGGGGCCGGCGAAGCCCGCGGCCGGCGTGATCGCGACAAGACCAGCGACCACGCCCGAGGCGGTGCCCAGCAGGCTGGGCTTGCCCTTGATGATCCATTCGACGAAGAGCCAGCCCACCGCGGCCGCGGCAGCGGCGACGAAGGTGTTGACCGACGCCAGGGCGGCATAGGCATTGGCTTCGAGGTTGGAGCCGGCGTTGAAGCCGAACCAGCCCACCCACAGCAGCGAGGCGCCGACCATGGTCAGGGTCAGCGAATGCGGAGGCATCGCTTCCTTGCCGTAGCCGATACGCTTGCCGACCACGAGGCAACCGACGAGCGCGGCGATGCCCGAGTTGATGTGGACGACGGTGCCGCCGGCGAAGTCGAGGGCGCCGAAGCCGAAGATCAGACCCGTCGGGCCGTCATAGGCGCTCGGGCCGCCCCAGAACCACACCATGTGGGCCATCGGGAAGTAGATGAAGGTCACCCACAGGATCGAGAACAGCACCAGGGCCGAGAACTTGATGCGTTCGGCGAAGGCGCCGACGATCAGGCCCGGGGTGATGCAGGCGAAGGTCATCTGGAACAGCACGAAGGCCAGTTCCGGAATGGCGACGCCCTTGGTGAAGGTTTCCGCCACGGTCGAGGTATCGACGCCCGCGAGGAACAGCTTCGACAAGCCGCCGACGTAGGAATTGATCGAGCCGCCGTCGGTGAAGGCCAGGCTGTAGCCATAGATCACCCAGATCACCGAGATGATCGCGGTGATGGCGAGGACCTGGGTCAGGACCGACAGCATGTTCTTGGAACGGACGAGGCCGCCGTAGAACAGCGCGAGGCCCGGGACCGTCATGAGCAGCACCAGGATGGAAGAAATCAGCATCCAGGACACGTCGCCCTTGTCGACGGTCATCGCCGGCGCTTCAGGAGCAGCGGCGACCGCATCCGCGACCGGCGCAGCCGCGTCCTGCGCGAAGGCGGCCATTTCGGGCACCATCAGCGCAGCCCCGGCCGCCCCGAGCAGCAGAGGAAGTTTCCAGTTGAGTTTCATGGGAAGGACCCTCTCGTCGGCACGCACTCAGAGCGAATCCGGGCCGGTTTCGCCGGTACGGATGCGGATGGACTGCTGAAGGTCGACAACGAACACTTTGCCGTCGCCGATTTTGCCCGTGTGGGCAGCCTTCTGGATCGCCTCGACGACCTGCTCGACGATTTCGTCGGCGACCGCGGCTTCGATCTTGACCTTGGGCAGGAAGCTCACGGTGTATTCAGCACCGCGGTAGATTTCGGTATGGCCCTTTTGCCGACCGAAACCTTTGACTTCACTTACCGTGAGCCCGGGCACACCAACAGCGGCCAGGGCTTCGCGCACGTCATCGAGCTTGAACGGTTTGATGACGGCCATCACGAGTTTCATGGTTTTCCCCTCACGATTGACCTCAGGGGCGCGCCAGCCCCGACCGAGCCCGATGCGGGCGATGGCCGGACACGCTACCCCGGGCACTGTCTAACTCAAGAACCGTGCCAATTTTGGTTCACGGCGGGTTCCGCGCTGCAACAGGGCTATGCGCCGTCCAATTATCGTCGCAATTTCGACAAAATGCTGCACAAAAGACCAGCAATGCACAGTTTTTAGCCAACACACGTCTGGGCACGGTCGGGCCAGGGAGAAACAGTGATGGCGCCGGATCGCGGGCGCGATTAGGTTGCGCGCATCATGACGTTTTCTAGGCCCCCCCGCTCCGGCGCCCCCCGCTCCGGCGCCCCCGGCTCCGCCGGCCCCATCCATCGCCGTCCCCGCCTGAAACCGGAGACGGAGATCGCCGATGCCGTCATCGACGCCCTCGTGGCCGTCGAAAGCGGACGGGCCGCCGACAAGGTGCTGAAGAACACCTTCGACCGGCGCAAATGGCCGCCGCCGATGCGCTCGCGCATCGCCAAGCTCACCCTCGGCATCATCCGCTGGCGCGCCCAGCTGGACTGGTGGCTGGAGCGGGCCGGTTGCCGGCCGCAGCCGATGTCCCGTTTCGTCGCCGCCCTCGCCCTGATCGAAGGCGCGGAAAAAGGCGTGATCCGCAAGCATCTGCCGCGCATTCCGACGCCCGAAGCCCATGCGATGGACGAATTGGTCGGCCATTCGCTGGATCACCCCGACCAGCCGCCCGCCGTCGCCGCCAATCTGCCCGACTGGCTGATGCCCCATCTCGCCGCCCGCTTCGGCAAGCGCCTCGGCAGCGAGGCCAAGGCGCTTTGCGGCGAAACCGGCCTCGACCTCCGGGCCAACGCGGTTAAGGGCAGCCGCGACGCCGCCATGGCCGCCCTCGCGGAAGACGGCATCATCACCATTCCGACACCGCTTTCCCCCATCGGCCTGCGGGTCGACGGCCGGCCGCCGATCGCCCGCAGCCGCGCCTGGCGCGACGGGCTGGTCGAAGTGCAGGACGAAGCGTCGCAGCTGGCCGCGCTGATCCTCGGCGCCAGGCCCGGGGAGCGTGTGCTCGATTTCTGTGCAGGGGCTGGCGGCAAGACCCTGGCGATCGCCGGAACCATGGCCAACAAGGGCCGGCTGATCGCGACCGACAGTGACGAGCGCCGCCTCGAACAGGCGGTGCCACGGCTGCGCCGGGCCGACGTGCACAATGTCACGCGCCATGCCATCGGCGAGGACGGCGATCGCTGGCTGTCACGCCAGAAAGGTGCCTTCGACCGCGTGCTGGTCGATGCCCCCTGCACCGGCACCGGCACCTTCCGCCGCAACCCGGACGCCAAATGGCGCGGCAGCCCCGAGGAGTTGAGCCACCTGACGGCGCTGCAGGCCCGGCTGCTCGACCGCGCGGCCCCCCTCGTCCGCCCCGGCGGCCGCCTGGTCTACGCCACCTGCTCGGTCCTGCTCGAGGAAGACGACGCGCAGATCGAGGCTTTCCTCGGCCGTCACGCGGATTACCGCCTCGTGCCCCTGACGGAAGCCTGGGCCGCCATCGGCTCGCCCCGGCCATTGCCGGTCGACGGGCCCTATCTGTCGCTGACCCCGGGCCTGCATGGCACCGACGGTTTCTTCGCCGCCGTGCTGGAGCGCCTGCCCGCCGCGCCGGTTTCCGACTGACCATGAACTATCGCCACGGTTTCCACGCGGGCAACGCGGGCGATGTGCTGAAGCATCTCGCCCTCGCCTTCATCATCGAGCGGTTGAAGGCCAAGCCCGCGCCGATCACGGTGATCGACAGCCATGCCGGCGCCGGGCTCTATGCCCTCGACGCCGAGGGCGGCGAATGGCGGGACGGCATCGGCCGCCTGCTGGCGCATGATGTCGCGACCTGGCCCGCCGCGGCGCGGCCCTACGCCGAGGCGCTGGGCCAGGATCCGATGCTTTACCCGGGTTCGCCCCTCGTCGCGCTGCGCCTGCTGCGCGACGAGGACCGGCTGATCGCCTGCGAATCCGAGGAAGAGGTGGCCGAGGACCTGCGCTTCGCCGTCGCCCATGATCCCCGCGCGGCGGTCCACCGGCGCGACGGCTGGTCCGCCCTGCGCGCCTTCCTGCCGGTGAAGACGGGGCGAAGCCTCGTCCTGATCGATCCGCCCTTCGAGGCGGCGGATGAATTCAGCCTGCTGGCCGACCATCTGGCGATGGCGGCCCGCCGCGCCTCGACGGCGATCGTGATCGGCTGGTATCCGGTGAAGGGCAGGCAAGCGGCCGACCGGCTGCACGAGAGCCTGCGTCAGTCGGGCATTCCCAAGGTGCTGGCGGTCGAATTCCTGACCCAGCCGGACCACGACCCGGCGCGTTTCGCGGGATCGGGCCTGATCGTCGTGCGGCCCCCCTGGCAGTTCGACACGGCCATGGCCGAGGATCTGCCCCGACTGCTGGACATGATGGGCCGCGCCGGCACCGGCAAGGCGCGGGTGGAATGGCTGACCGGGGAGACGCTTGAAGACTGATCGTCGCCGCACCCGGGGGCGCGGCGACGGGATCCGCCCTGTCCGGCCTCAGGCCTCTTCAGGCTCGGCCGGCTTCTCGGCTTCGGTCTTGCGGGCGATGCCGTCGAGCTGACGCTGCATGGACTCGATCTGAGCGCGAAGGGCGGAAATTTCGCCTTCTGAGCCGGGCACGGGCGGCGACATCGGCAATTCGCCCGGTGCCCCGCCCTCGCCGGTGGCGACGCGAAGCGCCGCGAAAGGCGAGAAGGCGCGGATCGCGCGCTCGAACAGCTGAAAATTCTGCCGCGCCAGATCCTCGAAGGTGCGCAAGGGATTCTTGCCCGAGAAGGCTTCGGTGATGACGCTCTTCACCTGCTCCTGATTCTTGGAGAAGGATTCCATGGACAGTTCCAGATAATTGGGCAGCACGCCCTGGAGCTGGTCGCCATAGAAGCGGATGAGCTGACGCAGGAAGCGGATCGGCAGCAGGTTCTGCCCCTTGCCCTCTTCCTCGAAGATGATCTGGGTCAGGACCGAACGGGTGATGTCGTCGCCGCTCTTCGCGTCATAGACGACGAAATCCTCCCCGTTCTTCACCATCTGGCACAGATGGTCGAGGGTGACGTAGCTCGAGGTCGCCGTATTGTAGAGCCGCCGGTTGGCGTACTTCTTGATGGTGACGGGAGCCTCGCCGGTCGTTTTTTTTGCCACAGCCGTACCATTCACTTCTGAGGGACGTTCGGTCTGCATTCTCGCTTGTTGCGGTGCCGTCACGCAAGCGCCGCGTGAGTGTTGATCTGCAGCAATGCGGGTTGCGGCCACACGACTAATTTCTCGTTTACCGCCGTAGGGTGGTCATGCAATGTGGCGCCCGCGACGGCCCTGGCCGCCCGAATATCAGATGAAGGCGCCGGCCTCGTGCGGTGCCGCAGCAAAATCTGGGAGAGAACAATGACCGACGTCGTCATCGTCGCCGCCGCCCGCACCCCGGTCGGCTCCTTCAACGGCTCCTTCGCCGATGTGCCGGCCCATGTCCTCGGACAGACCGTCATCACCGAACTTCTGAAGCGCAGCGGCGTCGCGCCGGCCGACGTGTCGGAAGTCATCCTCGGCCAGATCCTTTCCGCCGGTCAGGGCCAGAACCCGGCGCGCCAGGCCGCGGTCAACGCCGGCCTGCCGGTCGAAGTGCCGGCCTGGGGCATCAACCAGCTGTGCGGCTCGGGCCTGCGCGCGGTCGCCCTCGGCTTCCAGGCGGTGAAGAACGGCGATTCGGCGGTTGTCATCGCCGGTGGCCAGGAAAGCATGAGCCAGGCGCAGCACGCGGCTTACCTGCGCGCCGGCACCAAGATGGGCGACATGAAGTTCATCGACACGATGCTGAAGGACGGCCTGACCGACGCCTTCTTTGGCTACCACATGGGCATCACGGCGGAGAACGTCGCCCGCCAGTGGCAGCTGACCCGCGAGGAACAGGACGCCTTCGCCCTCGCCTCGCAGAACAAGGCCGAGGCCGCCCAGGTCGCCGGCAGGTTCAAGGACGAGATCGTCCCCGTGACCATCAAGACCCGCAAGGGCGATATCGTCGTCTCCGATGACGAATACATCCGCAAGGGTGCCACGATCGAGATGATGGCGAAGCTGCGCCCCGCCTTCGACAAGGAAGGCACGGTCACCGCCGGCAACGCCTCGGGCATCAACGACGGCGCCGCCGGCGTCGTCCTGATGAGCGCCGAGGAAGCGAAGAAGCGCGGCCTGACTCCGCTCGCCCGCATCGTTTCCTGGGGCCAGGCCGGCGTCGACCCGAAGATCATGGGCACGGGCCCGATCCCGGCGTCGCGCGCCGCGCTGAAGGCCGCCGGCTGGTCCGTCGACGATCTCGACCTGATCGAGGCGAACGAAGCCTTCGCCGCCCAGGCTCTCGCGGTCAACAAGGACCTCGGCTGGGATACCTCGAAGGTGAACGTGAACGGCGGCGCCATCGCCATCGGCCACCCGATCGGCGCCTCGGGCGCGCGCGTGCTCGTCACCCTGCTGCACGAAATGCAGAAGCGCGACGCCAAGAAGGGCCTCGCCACCCTGTGCATCGGCGGTGGCATGGGCGTTGCCCTGACGGTCGAGCGCGACTGATCATCACCGGCTTACCGGTCGGGAGAACCATCCCGACCGGCATTACTCGTTACTACTAATCTAGGGCATTGGAGGAACATCATGGCTCGGGTTGCGGTCGTCACTGGCGGCACGCGTGGTATCGGCCACGCCATTTCCATCGCGCTGAAGGATGCGGGTTACACGGTTGCGGCGAATTACGCCGGCAACGACGAAGCCGCGGCGAAGTTCAAGGCCGAGACCGGCATCGCCGTCTACAAATGGAACGTGGCGAGCTTCGCCGAGTGCCAGGAAGGCCTCGCCCGTATCGAGGCCGAGCTTGGCCCGGTCGACGTCGTCGTCAACAATGCCGGCATCACCCGCGACGCCGTCATGCACAAGATGTCGCTCGAGCAGTGGACCCAGGTCATCGACACCGATCTGAACTCGGCGTTCAACATGACCCGTCCGATCATCGAGGGGATGCGGGCCCGCGGCTTCGGCCGCATCGTCAACATCTCGTCGATCAACGGCCAGAAAGGCCAGATGGGCCAGACCAACTATTCCGCCGCCAAGGCCGGCCTGATCGGCTTCACCAAGGCGCTGGCGCAGGAAAACGCCTCGAAGGGCATCACGGTCAATGTGATCGCGCCGGGCTACATCAACACCGAAATGGTCGCCGCCGTGCCCGAGCCCGTGCTGCAGAAGATCATCGGCCAGATCCCGGTGGGCCGTCTCGGCAAGGCCGAGGAAATCGCCCGCTGCGTGACCTTCCTCGCGGCCGACGACGCCGGCTTCATCACCGGCTCGACCATCACTGCGAACGGTGGCCAGTATATCGCCGGCTGATCCCGGATGACGCCTGTCACGTCGCGCGGCCCCGGTGGCCGCGAGACGCTTTTCGGGGCCGGGGCCATCGCGCTCTGGTCCACCCTCGCGCTGCTGACCACGCTCGCCGAGATCCCCGCGCTCGAGAAGACCGCCATCACCTTCGCCATCGGCGGTCTCGTGCTCGCCGCGATGAATCTCGTCCGGGGCGACGGTCTTTCGCTCTATCGCCAGCCCTGGCCGGTCTGGGCGATCGGGCTTGGCGGGATGTTCGGCTATCACGCGCTCTATTTTTTCGCCCTCGGCATCGCGCCGCCCGCCGAGGCCAGCCTCGTCAACTACATGTGGCCCCTGCTGATCGTCGTCGGCACCGCCTTCCTGCCGGGCGAGCGCCTGCGCCCGCTGCCCGTGCTGGGCGCGCTGATGGGCCTTGGCGGCGTCGTCTTCCTGATCGGTCCCCGGGCGCAATTCTCGATGGATGCCATGGGCGGCTATGTCGCGGCCCTCGCCGCCGCCGTCACCTGGGCGGCCTATTCCCTCGCCTCGCGCCGCATGGCCGGGGTGCCCAGCGGCATCGTCGCCGGCTTCGCCCTTGGCACCGCCCTGCTGGCGGCCATCGGTCACCTGTTGTTCGAGAGTTTCGTCTGGCCCGAGGGCGGCCTTGCCTGGGCGTCGCTGATCGCCCTCGGCCTCGGCCCCGTGGGCGCCGCCTTCCTGCTGTGGGATGTCGGCATGAAGGGCGGTAACCCGCGCCTTCTGGGCGCCCTCGCCTATGCGACGCCGCTGACCTCCACCATCCTTCTCGTCCTGGCCGGCAAGGCCGAGGCGAGCGCCGGCATTTTCGTCGCCTGCGTCGCCATTACCCTCGGCGCCATTCTCGCGGGGCGGAAGGGATAGGCTTGCCACGGCACCGTCCTCCCCTAGTCTTCGGAAAACACCAAGGGAGAGACGACAGTGTCCGTGATCAAAGTCCACCATCTGAACGATTCGCGCTCGCAGCGCATCCTCTGGCTGCTGGAGGAACTGGGCGTGCCTTATGAGGTCGTGCCCTATGCCCGCGACGCCGAGACTCGCCTGGCGCCGGAAAGCCTGAAGACGGTGCATCCCCTGGGCAAGAGCCCGGTGATCTTCGACGGCGACCTGCGCGTCGCCGAATCGGGCGCCATCGTCGCCTATCTGATCAACAAATACGGCAAGCGCCGCTTCGGCCCCGACATCGAGGCCGAGGTCGCCTATGAGGAATGGCTCCATTTCGCCGAAGGCTCGGCCATGCTGCCGCTGATGCTGGCGCTCTATTGCAGCCGGCTGGGCGAGGCCGCCGGCCCGCTGATGCCCCGGATCCAGTCCGAGGTCGCCAACCATCTGGGCTTCATGGAAGAGGCTCTGGGCGCGAATGACTATTTCCTGGGCGCGGAGCCGACAGGCCCCGACTTCATGCTGATCTTCGTCGTCGAAGTCGCCCGCGCGCTGGGCTTCCTTGGCCCCTACGCGCGCCTTGCCGCCTATATGGCCCGGATCCACACCCGCCCGGCCTATCAGGAGGCCATCGCGAGAGGCGGCGCCTATAGTTTCGCTTCGTGAGGGCCACGTCGCCGCGAACTCGGCCGGGGTTTCGGCCGCCAGTCGGGCGGGGCCATTTCGAAGCCGGCGAAGTCGAAGCCGGGGGCGACGGTGCAGCCGACCAGGGTCCAGCGGCCGAGACTGACCGCCGCCTGCCAGGCGAAGGCGGGCACCACCACCTGCGGCTGCTGACCGAGGTGAATGTCGGGACCGAGGTGATGGCCCGAAATGTCGTGGCCATCGGGCGAGATCGACAGGGCGAGCGGCGCGCCGGCGTACCAGTGCCAGACCTCGACCGCGTCGACCCGGTGCCAGTGGGAATTTTCGCCCGATTGCAGCAGATAATAGATCGCCGTCGACGAGGCCCGGCCCGGCCCGCCATCACGGAAGGTCTCGCGGTAATGACCACCCTCGGGATGGGGCTGCAGGCCGAGGCGGCGGATCACCTCGGCCGCGTCGAGGCCGGCGCTCACACCGGATCCTTCGGGAGCGTCGCGAGGAAGGACGGGCGCTTCGACGCCGTTTCGAACCAGCCGGCAAGGGCGGCCCGGCCGTCCCGCCAATCGTCGGCGGGAAAACGGAAATCGAGATAGCCGAGCAGGGCCAGCACCGTGATCTGGCCAACGTCGAGCGCCGGACCGAAGCCGAACACAGCATCCTCGAGCGCGTCCAGCCCGCGCGCGACGGCGCGCATCTGGCGTTCGACCCAGGCGGCCGAGCGTTCCGCCTCGGGCCGCCGGCCTTCGAGCAGGCGAAGCACCAGGGCGTCGAGCACACCGTCGGCCAAGGCCTGAAGCGTCAGGACCCGGGTCCGCTCCGGGCCGGTCGCGGGAATGAGGGACGGGCCACCATGCTGGCGGTCGAGAACATCGAGGATGACGGGACTGTCGAAGACGACCGTGCCGTCATCAAGAACGAGGGCTGGCACCTTGCCGAGGGGATTGGTCGCCCCGATGTCCGTATCCGGCGCCCAGACATTCTTGGCCAGCAATTCGATGTCGCCGGCAAGGCCCGTCTCATGGGCGAGGATCATCACCTTGCGGACGAAGGGCGAGGTGAGCGACCAGCACAGGCGAAACCGGCTCATCGGAAATTGTCCTTGGCCTTGCGCAGGGCCGTGAAAACGGCGAGCGGCGGCGCGTCACCCATTTTCAGTTCCTTGGCGATGGTCCGCTGGTCGGCGCGCAGGAAAGGATTGGTCGCGAGTTCGACGCCGATCGTGGTCGGCACCGTCGGCTCGCCCAGGCGGCGGGCGGCCTTCACGCTGACCTCGCGCACCCGGAGCGCGGGATTCTCGAGATCGACGCTGAGGGCGAAACGGATGTTCGCCTCGGTATATTCATGGGCGCAGTAAACCTTGGTCAGGCCCGGCAGGTCGGCCAGCTTGTTCAGGGAGGCCCACATCTGCTGCGGCGTCCCCTCGAACAGGCGGCCGCAGCCGGCGGCGAACAGCGTGTCGCCGACGAAGACGACTTCCGCCGGCTCGAACCAATAGGCGACATGGCCGGCGGTATGGCCGGGCACGTCGAGAACCTTGCCGGTGATCGCGCCGATCGACACCGCGTCCCCCTCGCCCACCGCGCGGTCGATGCCGGGGATCTTGTCGGCCTCGCCCCGAGGCCCGACGATGGTCAGGCCATAGCGCGCCTTCAGCTCGAGGTTGCCGCCGACATGATCGGGGTGATGATGCGTGTTCAGGATCAGCGACGGCCGCCAGCCCAGCCGCTCCAGCGCCTCGGCCACCGGGCCGGGATCGGCCGGGTCCACGATGGCCACGACGCCCGTCGCGGGGTCCCGCACCAGGGGCACGTAATTGTCCGTGAAACACGGGATGAGCTGGATGTCGAAGCCGGTCATGGGAACACTATAGGCAGAAGGACGCGGATCGGCCACGATGCCGGGCATCCGGGTGGGACAAAAATGCGGCTGGACGTTACCGAATTTCGTGCCTTTTACGATAGCCCTCTCGGCGCCGTCACCCGTCGGCTGTTGCGCCGCCGCCTGAAGGAACTCTGGCCCGACCTTCGGGGCATGTCCGTGCTTGGTCTTGGCTATGCGACGCCCTATCTGCGGCCTTTTCGGGGCGAGGCCGAACGGGTGATCGCCCTGATGTGCGGCGCGCAAGGGGTGACACGCTGGCCGCGCCGGGGGCCGGCGGCGGTCGCCCTGTCCGAGGAAACCGCCCTGCCCCTCGCCGATGGCTCGATCGACCGCATCCTGCTGGTCCATGAACTGGAACTGGCGACCGACCTGCGGCCCCTGCTGCGCGAAATCTGGCGCGTGCTGGCGCCGGAAGGCCGGGTCATCGCCGTGGTGCCCAACCGGCGCGGCATCTGGGCCCGCCTCGACATGACACCCTTCGGCGCCGGCCGGCCCTATTCCCTGTCACAGATCGAACAGACCCTGCGCGGGGCGATGTTCGAGCCGCTGAACAGCCATCCCGCGCTTTATCTGCCGCCGACGAAACGCCGTTTCCTGATCCGCACGGCGCCTTTCTGGGAAAAGATGGGCAGCCGCTGGTGGCCCAGCTTCTCCGGCCTTCTGCTGGTCGAGGCGAGCAAGAGCCTCTACGCCCTGACCCCGCCGGGCGAGCGGGTGACCGGCCGGGTCAAGGCCAAGGCCCTGGTGCCGT
Organism: Zavarzinia sp.; assembly: GCF_049306435.1. NCBI lineage: Bacteria > Pseudomonadati > Pseudomonadota > Alphaproteobacteria > Rhodospirillales > Zavarziniaceae > Zavarzinia > Zavarzinia sp. The sequence continues at coordinate 60,798 of NZ_JBAQRT010000209.1, read as the reverse complement.
CGCTGGAGCACCAGGCGGCGTCAGCCCCGGGCGAGCTGGAATACCGCCTGTTCGCCGAAAAGATTGGCCAGCCGCCCGGCGCCCCGGATCGGCCGTGACGCGCCGTCGCCATTGACCGCGAGGCCACGCTCGACCGAAACACCCATCGCGACCGTCATATCCAGAAAGTCCCGGATGGTGCAGAGGTGGATGTTCGGCGTCGAATACCACGGCTCGGCCAGGCAGGAGGTCATGGGCATGGTGCCGCCGAGCAGCAGATGGGTGCGCACCTTCCAGAAACCGAAGTTCGGGAAGGAGACGATGGCGTGGCGGCCGATGCGCAGCAGTTGCTCGACCACGAGGCGCGGATTGCGCGTCGCCTGCAGGGTCTGCGACAGGATCACGTAATCGAAGGCGCCGGCCGGATAATCGGCGAGGTCGGTGTCGGCATCGCCCTGAATGACCGACAGGCCCCGGGCGACACAGGCGTTGACGCCTTGCTGCGACAATTCCATGCCACGGCCATCGACGCCCTTGCGCTCCACCAGCCAGGCCAGCAGGGCGCCGTCGCCGCAGCCGACGTCCAGCACCTTGGTGCCCGGCGTCACCATCTCGGCGATGACGCCGAGGTCGACGCGAATGGATTCGGCCCCGCTCATCCCCGCACCGCCTTCTGACGCGCCGCCCAGGCCGAGGAGATGAAACCGCTCATCGTGCTGTGGAATTCCGGCTCGTCGAGCAGGAAGGCGTCATGGCCCTTGTCGGTCTCGATCTCGACGAAGGAGACATTGGCCGCCGCCGCGTTCAGGGCGTGGACGATCTTGCGATTCTCCGCCGTCGGGAACAGCCAGTCCGAGGTGAAGGAGACGACGCAGAACCGGGTCCTCGTGCCCTCGAACGCTTTGGGCAGCGAGCCGCCATTGGCTTCCCACAGGTCGAAATAATCCATCGCCCTGGTGATGTAGAGGTAGGAATTGGCGTCGAAGCGCTCGACGAAGCTCGATCCCTGATGCCGCAGATAGGATTCCACCTGAAAATCGGCGTCGAAGGAAAATCCCAACCGGTCACGCGATTGCAGGCGCCGGCCGAACTTGCGGTGCAGCGCCGGCTCGGACAGATAGGTGATATGGGCGGCCATGCGCGCGACGGCGAGACCGGCGCGCGGCCGCGTGCCCGCATCGAGATAGGCCCCGCCCCGCCATTCCGGATCGGCCATGATCGCCTGGCGGCCGACCTCGTGGAAAGCGATGTTCTGGGCCGAATGGCGGGCGGCGGTCGCGATCGGCACGGCGGCGAAGACCCGCTCGGGACAGGCCGAGGCCCATTGCAGCACCTGCATCCCGCCCATGGAGCCGCCGATGACGCAAAACAGGGTCTCGATGCCGAGGTGATCGAGCAACAGACCTTGCGCCCGCACCATGTCGCCGATGGTGATCACCGGAAAATCGAGGCCATAGGGCCGCCCGGTCGCCGGATTGGTGTCGCGCGGGCCGGTGGTACCCATGCAGCCGCCGAGGACATTGGAGCAGACGACGAAGAAACGGTCGGTATCGATCACCTTGCCGGGGCCGATCAGATCGCCCCACCAGCCGGGCTTGCCGGTCATCGGATGGGTCGAGGCCGCATAATGGTCCCCGGTCAGCGCATGGCAGACCAGCACCGCGTTCGATTTCAGTGAATCGAGGGTGCCATAGGTTTCGTAGGCGACGGTAAAGGGACCGAGAGTCGCGCCGGAATCGAGCCGCAAGGGCGCGTCCACCCCAAGCAGGGCGCGCTTGCCGGCGGAGGCGGCGAGGCTGGCGCCGGCCTCGGCTTCAGGTCCGGGGGCCGGATTTTCGGGTTCGGCGAAGATGGTCATGATCGAGGCACAATCGGTTAGGCGGCAGGCACACGCAAGTCAATGTTTTCTTTGCGTTCCCGTTGCCATCCGTCTAAAAACGTCAGGCCTTCGGACGGCCCGTCCGGCCTTCAGTTCAGTACCCGCGAATGAGCGAGAAACCCATCGACCTCGACGACCTGCGGCGCGAGATCGACCAGATCGACGACCGCCTCCACGACCTGTTGATGGAACGGGCTGACGTCGTGCAACGGATAGCCGTCCTCAAGCGCGGCACCGCGGCACTGCGGCCGGAACGCGAAGCCAGCATCCTGCGCCGGCTGGTCGGCCGCCATCGCGGCACCTTGCCCGTCGGGCTGCTGGGCCGGATCTGGCGCGAGATCATCTCGAGCCTCACCCGCGGCCAGGCCCCGCTGTCGGTCGCGCTCTATGCCCCCTATGGCCTTCTCGAGCATTTCGATGTCGCCCGGGCGCATTTCGGCGCCGCCCGCATCGATCTGCACGACACCCCGGCCCAGGCCCTGCGCGCCGTCGCCGAAAGTGGCGGCCTGATCGTCGGCGTGCTGCCGCTGCCGGCGGGGGACGAGAATGCCTGGTGGCCCAATCTCGCATCGACGGACACCGCGCGCCCCCGCATCATTGCCCGCCTGCCCTTCATCCGCGACGGCTCCAGCCCGGTCGAGGCGGTGGCGGTTGCCCCCTTCGGCCCCGGGGTTTCAGGCGATGACGCCGGCTATCTGATCATCGTCACCGGCTATGGCACGGAAATCAGCCGGGGCCGCCTGAGCGATCGTCTGACCGCGGTCGGCATCAACGGCCAGTGCATCGACAGCCGTCAACGCGGCGGCGACACGCTGCATCTGTTCGAGGTCGACGGTCCGCTGCATGACGGCGACCCCCGCCTTCATTCGCTGCTGGCCGCCCATGGCGACGAGATCGCCCAGGCGATCCCCGCCGGCGGATATGCCCGGCCGATCAGCACGTCCGGCTATTGATCCCTTCAGTTTCCCCGAGGAGAGGCGTCATGCCCCCGGTCGATTCCAGGCCCGTTCCCCGTTCATCCATCCTCGAGATCGCCGCCTATGTCGGCGGAAGGTCGAGCGCCGAACCCGGCCAGCGGGTGATCAAACTCTCGTCCAATGAATCCGGCATCGGCCCCAGCCCCAGGGCGATCGAGGCTTTCACGGCGACGGCGGCTCACATGCACCGCTATCCCGATGGCGGCGCCACCGATCTGCGCCACGCCGTCGCCCGCCGCTTCGACATTCCCGCCGATCGCATCGTCTGCGGCGCCGGCTCGGACGAACTGATTCATCTGCTGACCCTGTCCTATGCCGGGCCGGGGGATGAAGTTCTCTATTCCGAACATGGCTTTCTCGTCTATCCGATCTCGGCCCGCACGGCGGGCGCGACGCCGGTGAAGGCGCCCGAGAAGGACCTGCGCATCGATGTCGACAATCTGCTCGCCGCGGTAACGCCGGCGACCAAGATCGTCTATGTCGCCAATCCGAACAATCCGACCGGCACCTATGTCCCGCCCGAGGATATCGCGCGGCTTCATGCCGGGTTGCCGCCCCATGTGCTTCTGGTGCTCGACGCGGCCTATGCCGAATTCGTCGATGCCGACGATTACGAAGCCGGCATCCGCGCCGTCGAGGCGGCGGAAAACGTCGTCATGCTGCGGACCTTCTCGAAGCTCTACGGCCTCGCGGCGCTGCGCCTCGGTTGGGCCTATTGCCCGCAGGGCGTCGCCGACGTGCTGAACCGGGTGCGTGGTCCCTTCAACATCTCGATGGCGGCCCAGGCCGCGGGTGTCGCCGCCCTTGGCGACGACGACTTCCTGGAGGAGGCGCGGCGCCACAACACCCGGTGGCGCGCCTGGATGACCGGCCGGCTCACCCAGCTTGGCCTGAAGGTCGTGCCCAGCGTGACCAATTTCCTGCTGGTCGAATTCCCGGATAGCCCGGGCAAGACCGCCGCCGAGGCCGATGCCTATCTCTCGGCCCGCGGCATCCTGCTGCGCCGGGTCACGTCCTACGGCCTGCCGCATCACCTGCGCATCTCGATCGGCGCGGGCGACGAATGCGAGATCGCGGCCGCCGCCATCGCCGATTTCCTGCGGGGCGATCATGGCTGAACAGCCCCTGTTCCGCCGGGTCGCGCTGATCGGCATCGGTCTCATCGGCTCGTCGATGGCGCTCGCTATGCGGCGCCACGGCCTTGCCGGCGAGATCGTCTGCGCCGCCCGTTCGGAAGCGACGCGGGCGACGGCGCTGCGCCTTGGCCTCGTCGATGCCGCCCATGCCACCGCCGCCGAGGCCGCGAAGGGCGCCGACCTGATCGTCCTCGCGACGCCGATCGGCGCCTTCGGCAGGATCGCCGAGGAAATCGGCCCGGTGGTCGAGGCCGGCGCCATCGTCACCGATGTCGGCTCGGTCAAGGCCATGGTCCTGCGCGAGGTTGGGCCGCATCTGCCGCTCAACGTGCATCTGGTGCCCGGCCATCCGGTCGCCGGGACCGAACATTCGGGGCCGGAAGCCGGTTTCGCCGAATTGTTCGAGAACCGCTGGTGCATCCTGACCCCGCCCGAGGATGGCGATGCCGCCGCCCTCGACAAGGTTTCGCGGCTGTGGGCCGCCATGGGTGCCAAGGTCGAGGTGATGACCGCCCAGCACCACGACCTGGTGCTGGCGATCACCAGCCATGTGCCGCATCTGATCGCCTACAATATCGTCGGCACGGCCTCGGATCTCGAGACCGTCACCCAGTCGGAAGTGATCAAATATTCGGCCGGCGGCTTTCGCGATTTCACCCGCATCGCGGCGAGCGACCCCACCATGTGGCGCGACATCTTCCTGAACAACAGGGAAGCCGTGCTCGAGATGCTGGGCCGCTTCGTCGAGGATCTGACGGCGCTGCAGCGCGCGATCCGCTGGGGCGAGGGCGACACGCTGTTCGACCTCTTCACGAGGACGCGGGCGATCCGCCGCTCCATCGTCGACGCCGGTCAGGAAACCCCGGCCGCCGACTTCGGCCGCCGGGTCCCGGGCAGCGCCGAATAGCTTTGCCGCCCGGCGAAGCGCCCTCCCCCTGTCGTCCAAAGGCCCCGGCCTTCGCCGGGGCGACGAGACAGTCGGAAAACGGTGCTAGAACAGGGGCCGGAGTTCGCCCACCTGCACCGGCCCCATCGAGACCTTGCCGTCCTGGAAGGTCAGGGCGAAGGGCACCCGCCCTTCCGCGTCCCTGGTGATGAAGCCGATGGCGTTCAGGGCCTTCTTGATGCTCTGCGCCTGGCCCGGGTTCATGCGGCCCTGCGCCACCGCGCCGTCGATCAGCGGCTCCAGCCCGCCGACCCGGCCCGACATGGCGCCGAGGAGGCGCATCTCGCCGTCGACCGAGAAACTGCCGGTCATGGTCGAGTTCAGGCTGCCCCAGCGGGTTTCCGCCCGCGTCAGCTCGATGGTGCCGCCGGCCTGCGCCCAGGCGCCGATCATGTCGCGCGGCGCCGTGCCCGGCAGATAGCGCGGCAACGGTCCGGCCAGGCCGACCGTATAGCCGAAGGACGTGATCTCGTTGCCGAGCACGGCATCGGGCAGTGGCGGCAGCACCACGGCCTCGCCATCCAGCGCGAGTTCCATCGACAGGGGCGCGGTCGGCGTATTGCCGGCGGCGCCATCGCTGGCCGGGACCGGGCCGCCGTCCAGCAGGCGGGCGTGAATCTCGAAGACCTTGGCCGAGACGGGTCCGGCGAGCAGGCTCGATTCCAGCCGGGGGCGATCCATCGACAGGGCGAAGCGCTTGGGTTGCCCACCTTCGAGGCCGACCGACAGGCCGGTCGACTCGGCGCGGTAAGTCGCGCGCTGTTCTTCGTTGCGGGCGTCGGTCCAGCGGGTCACCGCGTCGCCTTCGATGCGGGCAACGACGAGATTGGGGTTCCACGGCAGGCCGAGCACGACCAGCCTCGGCACGGCGAAGGCGGGTTTGCCCGGCTGACGCGGCATGGAGATGGTCAGATTGTCGACCGTCGCCTCGATCCGGTAGGGATAGCCGCCGACATCGAAATTCGTGAAGGCGATCTCGACACCGCCAGCTGTCTGCTGATCGATGAAGGCCCGCGCGCGCTCGCGCACCTGACTGGCGAGCGTGAACCAATAGGCGGTCCAGACGCCGATGGCGACGATGACGAATAAAGTCAGGTAGAGATACCGTCTGGATTTCACCACAATGTCTCCCTTGGCCCCGGCCGGCTCCCTCTATAGGCAAGGATGGTCGGCGGCGGAAGGGGCCGCGGCGTGATCGAGGATGGCATGGCGGAACTGACGGGTGACTTGTTTGTGTTCGGTTACGGCTCGCTGATCTGGCGGCCGGGCTTTTCCCATGTCGATTGCCGGCCGGCCACGCTGCACGGCTATCACCGCGCCTTCTGCATCTATTCCCACCATTACCGCGGCACCTGCGAGAAGCCGGGCCTTGTTCTCGGTCTCGATCGCGGCGGCTCGTGCCGGGGCGTCGTCTTCCGCGTCGCCGCGGCCGAACGCGAGGCCACCCTCGCCTATCTGCGCGAGCGGGAACTGGTGACCAATGTCTATATCGAGAAATTCCTGCCGGTGCGGACCGACAGCGGGACGCATCCCGCCGTCACCTATGTCGCCGATCGGGCCCATGAGCAATATGCCGGCGGCCTCGGCTTCGAGCAGCAGGCGCGGATGATCGCCGGCGCCGAGGGCATCGCCGGCCGCAACCGCGACTATCTGGCCGCCACCGTCGACGAAATCACCCGCCTCGGCCTCGGCGACGGCACCCTGCACCGGCTTCGCCGCGCCGTCGACGCGATCCCCGCCGGTCCCCTCGGCGATCACGAGGTCCAGCATCTGGCGGGGTGAGTCCCGGCCGCGGGCGGCGTGTTGCGGAAAACGTCAGCGACCGAGCCGTCGCGCGTTGGCTTCGGCCGTGCGCAGGACCGGCGCCATGATCGCGTCCTGCGACCGCATCATCAGCGCGCCGAGGGCCAGACCCTGGGAATAGGCCCGGCCCATCCAGTCGGACGCCGCCTGCTGCTGCAGGGCGGCCAGTCCGACCGGCGAGCCACTGACGGCAGAGGCCGCGGCGATATCGTTGGCGGCGGCGATTTCCCGGCGGATATAGCCTGAAACCTGATCGGCGATCAGGCCGGACCAGCGCAGCCAGATCTGGGCCGCTTCGGAAAAAGCCCCGATCTTTTCGGGGATCATGCGCGAGAATTCAGCGTGATCGGCATCGGCCGGGCTCATCATCGCCCGGGTGCCCAGCACCATGCGGTGATGGATGACCCGCCCCGCCGCACGCACGAGATCGCCGGTCTTGCCGGCGTTGGCGCCGGCAAGATGCAGCGTGCTGTTGAATTTCCGCGCATCCCGATGGGCTTGAGTGGGCGACTTCATGATGGATTTCCCGACAGATCGCCGATGCCGACGGGCACCGCGCGACAAAAGATGAAAATGAAAAACAGGCTATCGCCGCGACCTCAAGTCAAAATCATCGGCCAGTAAAACTCAGTCCTACACAATATAGGTATTGGCGAGGCATATAAAATGAGACCTTCCGGTAATCGGGGCTCAATTCTGCACGAAATTCGGGCCGGCGCTCACCTGAACTTCGACCTGCATCGACAGAAAGGCATCGGTCCGACCACCGAAATTGCCGGCGACCGGCACCACTTGCCGAATATCGCGGCCGACCGCGACCGGGATCAGGTTAAGGCCGCCAACACTGCGGTTGGTCGGGTCGAAAGTGATCCAGCCCGCGCCCGGCACATAGACCTCGGCCCAGGCGTGGGTCGAGCCGGCCCCGGCCGAGCCGGCACGGCCCGAATAGGAATTGTCCAGATAGCCGGAGACGATCCGCGCGCCAAAACCAAGGCTGCGCACCGCCTCGACGAAGAGCACGGCGAAATCCCGGCATGACCCCCAGCCCCGATCAAGCGTTTCAAGCGGCGTCTGCGTGCCCTCGTCTTCCCTGTCCTGATAGCGGATCCAGGCGGATATCCCCGTGCACATGTCCTTGAGCAGCGAGAGCGTGTCCGTTGGATTGCCGCGGACGAAACCGGCGGCCCAATTGCGCAGGCGGCCGGCGGGATCGGCATGACGGGGAAAGATCAGGGCGCCGAGATCGGTCACCTCGTCCGCCTCGTAACGGAAGGGATAGTGGATGGCCGATGCCGCGATGTCGAAAACCGGCCAGGCCACGGCGTCGAGTTCGATCGTGGAGCGGCAGACGATCTCCAGCTGATCGGCAAGCCCCTGGAAATACGCCGTCGCGACGATGTTGCCGTAGACATCATTGGCCCAGGTGAGCGTGGCGACGGGGGAGGTCGCGATGTCGAAGGCGCGCAGGCGCAATTCACGGCTTTCCCGGGGACGCACCATCAGCCGGTGAGGACCGAGGGCGACCGGGCTGCGGTAGCGATAGACGGTGCGGTGATAGATACCAAGCGCGATCACGATAGCCAGTGCTCTCCCAGCCGCATCAGGGCTACGAACCTCCAGCGAGGCCGCGGCCGTCGGTCGAGGGTGGCGGAACTTCGACAATGACCTTCAGGGCCCGCGTCGCCGCCGAGTGAGCAAAAGTTTCGTATGCATCCCGAATCCGGTCCAGCTTGAAATGGTGTGTCACCAGGCGGCTCGGGTCGAGTTTCTCGGAACGAACCATGTTCAGCAGCATCAGGGTGCTGATCGTGTCCACCAGCCGGCTGTCGGCCGTGATGTTGCGATCCCACAAATGCTCAAGGCAGCGATCCGCCGCCACCGCGTGGTCGGCGACCGACGCGATACGCCCGCCCGTCCCGATGATGGCACGGCACAGCGCCGTGCTGGCCGGAAGGCCAACCGTGTCAATGGCCGTGTCCACGCCCCTGCCCCGGGTCAGATCCACCACCGCCTTGCGGGCCCGCCCCCCGAGGCCATCGACGGTGGTTGTCGCGCCGAGACCGACCGCTATTTGGAGCCGCGCCTCATCCATGTCGATCACGATGATCGCCGCGGGAGCGTAAAGCTGCGCGACCAGCAGCGCCGCCATGCCCACGGGTCCCGCGCCGATGATCGCGACCGTTCGGCCGGCCTGGACCTGACCGCCGAGGACACCGCACTCGAACGCGGTGGGCATGACGTCGCTCAGCATGACCAGCGCATCCTCGTCCGCCTCGTCCGGCAGGAGATAGAGACTGTGATCCGCGAAGGGAATCCGAACGAATTCAGCCTGTGTCCCGTCGATCGTATGGCCCAGCATCCATCCACCGCAGAGACAGCGGGAGTATTTCAGCCGCCGGCAGCGATCGCATTGGCCGCAAGCGCTGATGCAGGAAATCAGGACCTTGTCCCCGATCCCGAACATCATCACGCCCGGCCCTTTCGCCGCGACCACGCCGACCCCCTCGTGGCCGAGGACACGGCCGGGCTCGCATGTCGGCACGCGACCACCGAGGATGTGAAGATCGGTCCCGCAGATCGTTGTTCTCGTCATGCGGACGACGACATCCGTTGGCGCCGAAATCCGAGGCATCGGCCGGTCTTCCAGCGCGGTGCGACCATCCCCGCAATAGACGAATGCTTTCATCGAGCCCCCGACCAGTTTCACATGCAACCAGTTCGGGGGAACCTTACCGCTCAGTGACGCAATCGATCAGAATCGGAAAACACTCACGTCCGCGTCGGGGCGGCGCGGCTTCGCGTTGCCGGCCGGTCGACGCTATAACAATGCGTGTGACGCGGAAGGATTGTTACCGATGGGCGCGACGCCGAGACAGGATCAGGTCGCTGAAGACATCTGGCAGGAACCGCTCGACCAACTGCTCGGACGATTGAAAGCCACCCCTGCCGGCCTTGAGGGCACCGATGTGCCATCGCGGCGGGCGCGTTACGGTCTCAACACCGCCAAGACCCAGCGGCCCACACCGCTCTGGCTGCAGTTTCTGTCACGTTTCCGTAATCCGCTGGTGATCATTCTCCTTGTCGCCAGCGGGCTTTCCGCCGCGACGGGCGATGTGACCAGCTTTTTCGTCGTCGTCGCCATCGTCACCATGAGCATCACGCTCGACTTCGTTCAGGAAGCCCGCGCCCAGAGCGCGGTCGAGGCGCTGCGCCGGTCCGTCGCGGTGCGGGCAAGCGCGCGCCGTGACGGCACCTGCGTCTCGGTGCCGATCGATCAGCTGGTGCCGGGCGACATTATCGAACTGATCGCTGGCGATCTCGTCCCCGCCGATGCCAGGCTGATCGAAAGCCGCGACCTCTTCGTCAACCAGGCCCTGCTCACGGGCGAACCCTATCCCGCTGAAAAACAGGTAACCGACACCGCCCTGGGGGCCGAAAATCCGGCCGGCGCCTCGAACACGGTCTTTTCCGGCACGTCGGTGATCAGCGGCACGGCGACCGCCGTCGTCTGCCGCACGGGTGGCGCGACCGCGCTCGGCCATCTCGCCACCGGCCTCGCGGAGAAACCGCCGGCCACCGCCTTCGCCATCGGCATCCACCGCTTCGGGATGCTGATCATGCGTTTCACCATCCTGATGGTGCTCTTCGTCCTCGTGGTGAATATCTCCCTCGCCCGGCCCGCGCTGGAATCGCTGATGTTCGCGCTCGCGCTCGCCGTCGGGCTGACGCCCGAGCTTCTGCCGATGATCGTGACCGTGACGCTGGCCAGGGCGGCCATGGATCTGGCCAAGCGCAAGGTGATCGTGAAGCGCCTCACGGCCATTCACGACCTCGGCGCCATGGATGTCCTGTGCACCGACAAGACCGGCACCCTGACCGAAGCCACGATCAAGCTGGTTCGCGTCATCGATGGCACCGGCGCCGAGAGCCGGCGGGCCTACGCCCATGCCTGTATCAACAGCCATTTCGAGAGCGGAATGAAAAGCCCGCTCGACGAGGCGATCATCGCCGCCCATCCCTTCGACATGACGGCCTGGAAGAAGATCGACGAGGTGCCCTTCGATTTCGAGCGCCGCCGGGTCTCGATCCTGGTCGAGCACGAGGCCGGGCGCCGCCTGATCGTCAAGGGCGCGCCGGAGGACCTGCTGCGGCTCTCCGGTGCTTACGAGAACGCGGTGGGCGAGGAACATCCGCTCGACGACGAGACGCGCAAGGCCTTCGCCGCGACCCTCGACGATCTCGGCGCGCAGGGCTTCCGGGCCCTTGGCATCGCCAGCCGCGAGGTCGACGCCGGCCACGACACGGCGGCGATCGCGGACGAAAGCGGACTCGTCTTCTCGGGCTTCGCCGTCTTCCTCGACCCGCCCAAGGCGAGCGCAGGGACGACGATCCAGGCCATGGCGGCTGCCGGGATCGCCGTGAAGGTGCTGACCGGCGACAATGAACACGTCACCCGACATGTTTTCGCTGAAATCGGCGTGCCGATCACCGGCGTGCTGACCGGCGAGCAGCTTACCCATATGTCGGACGAGGCGCTGATCGGGCAATTGCCCCAGGTCAACCTGTTCTGCCGGGTCGATCCGCAGCAGAAACATCGCATCCTGCTGGCGCTGAAGCGGACGGGCCATGTCGTCGGCTTCCTGGGGGACGGCATCAATGACGCGCCGGCCCTTCACGCCGCCGATGTCGGTATTTCGGTCGATGGCGCGGCCGATGTCGCCCGGGCGGCGGCCGACCTCATCCTGCTCGATCATGATTTATCGGTCGTGCGCGATGCCGTGGTTCACGGCCGCGGCACGGTGCGGAATGTCGCCAAATATGCCCTGATGGGGTCGAGTTCGAATTTCGGCAACATGTTCAGCATGGCGGGGGCGGCGCTGTTCCTGCCCTTCCTGCCGATGCTGCCGATCCAGATCCTGCTGAACAACCTGCTCTATGACGTCTCGGAAATCGCCATTCCCTTCGATCGGGTCGATGAAGAGGCAACCGCCCGCCCGGTGACCTGGGATGTCGGGCTGATCGAGCGGTTCATGCTCGTCTTCGGGCCGCTCAGCTCGGTTTTCGATTTCCTGACCTTCTATGCCCTGCTGCATCTCTTCAACGCGGGCGAGGCCCTGTTCCAGACCGGCTGGTTCATCGAATCGATCACCACCCAGGTGATGGTGGTCTTCGCCATCCGCACGCGGCGCCGGCTGTTCCGCAGCCGGCCCCACCCCTTGCTGCTCGCGATGGCGGCAGGTGCGGTCGCCGTCGCGATCACTTTGCCCTTCCTGCCCGTGGGCGACTGGTTCGGTTTCGTCGCGCCGCCGCCGCTGTTCTTCGCCTATCTGTTCGGCACGACCGTGCTTTATCTCGTGCTGGTCGAGATCGCGAAGTTCTTCTTCTACCGCTCGGCCGCCGGGCGTTAGCCCGGGGCCGGCCGGTCAGGCCGCCAGATCTTCGCCGCCCTGCACGCGCTCGGCGATCAGGGCTTCCGTCGTGATCATGAGGCCGGCGATGGATGCGGCGCCCTGGAGGGCGAGGCGGACCACCTTGGCCGGATCGATGATACCGGCCGCGATCATGTCGACGAAGCCGCCCTCGCGGGCATCGAAGCCCCGGGTCGGGTCGCCGGTCTCGATCAGCTTGCCGACGATGATCGAGGCTTCCTCGCCGGCATTCACCAGGATCTGGCGGGCGGGCGCCTGCAATGCCCGGCGGATGATGTCGATGCCGGCCTTCTGGTCGGCATTGGCGGGGTTCAGCCCGGCCAGCACCTTGCCGGCATAAAGCAGGGTGACGCCGCCGCCGGCGACGATCCCTTCCTCGACCGCGGCGCGGGTGGCGTGAAGCGCATCGTCCACGCGGTCGCCCCGCTCCTTCACCTCGGCCTCGCTGCCGCCGCCGATGCGGATGATGGCGACACCGCCCGACAGTTTCGCCAGCCGCTCCTGCAATTTCTCGCGATCGTAGTCCGAGGTCGAATCCTCGATCTGGCTGCGCAGCTGGGCGCAGCGGGCGGCGATGGCGGCCTTGTCGCCGGCACCATCGACGATCAGGGTGTTTTCCTTGTCGACCTTGATCGAGCCCGCCCGGCCCAGCATGGCCAGCGTGACATTTTCCAGCTTGGTCCCAAGGTCTTCGGTGATCACCTCGCCACCGGTCAGGACGGCAATGTCTTCCAGCGTGGCGCGCCTTCTGTCGCCAAAGCCCGGGGCCTTGACCGCGACAACCTTCAAACCGCCGCGCAGGGCATTCACGACCAGGGTCGCCAGCGCCTCGCCGGCGATATCCTCGGCGATGACCAGCAAGGGCCGGCCGCTCTTGGCGACAAGTTCGAGAAGCGGCAACAGGGCCTGGACGCCGGGCAATTTCTGTTCGTGCAGAAGGATATAGGGCTGCTCGAAGGCGACCGTCATCTTCTCGGCATCGGTGACGAAATAGGGCGAAACATAGCCCCGGTCGAAACTCATGCCCTCGACGGTTTCGAGGCTGGTTTCCCGAGACTTGCCTTCCTCGACCGTGATCACGCCTTCCCGGCCGACCTTCTCCATGGCGCTAGCCAGGAGGTCGCCGATCTCGCGATCGTCATTGGCCGAAATCCGGCCGACATTGGCGATTTCCGCGCTGGTCGAGACCTTGCGCGATAGGCGGACGATCTCGGCCACGGCGGCCGTCGTGGCCATGTCGATGCCGCGCTTCAACTCCATCGGGTCGAGCCCGGCGGCCACGGCCTTCACCCCTTCGCGCAGGATCGCCCCGGCCAGCACCGTCGCGGTCGTCGTGCCATCGCCAGCCAGATCGCTGCTGCGGGTCGCGACCTGCTTCACCATCTGCGCCCCCATGTTCTCGAAACGATCGGACAGATCGACTTCGCGGGCGACGGTGACGCCATCCTTGGTGATGCGGGGCGCGCCATAACTCCGCGCGACGAGAACATTCCGCCCCTTGGGGCCGAGGGTGACCTTCACCGCATCGGCAAGGGCCTCCACGCCGCGCAGTAGGCGGTCGCGAGCGTCGCCGGCGAATTTGATGTCCTTGGCAACCATGATCGATCTCCGATGGTCATATGTTGGTTTCAGCGACCGACGGAAAATCCGGGCGTCTGCAGGCGAGCCCCCTCGACGGGGAAAAGGCACCCGAAATCTTCATCCAGAATTCGGACGCAATATTTGAAATTGATACGGGCGATATATGGCGCCGAATCCCGGAAATTCCCGGGATTTATTTTCATTTCGCGAAATATTCACGTTTTCGGTATTTTGCCGATCGCGCCCGCACAAAATACAGCGGATCGATCTATTTCCGCCGCGGCGCCGGGATCTGGCCCACCAACGCCTCGAACGCCAGATCGAAGATCAGCGACAGGCCCTTGCGAAAACAATCGCCTTCCGGCGCCAGCAGGCGGATCCCAAGACCAAGGCTCCCCGGCAGAAGGGATGCCCCGGCATGGCAGCCAAGGGCATCCAGCCGCGCCTCGATCTCGGCCCCGGCGAGGGATGCGCTGCCGGGGCCAAAGATCAGGGCGCTGCCCAGGCAGCGGTATCCGCCCATGGCGCCCCGCGTCAGCGCGCCGCTAACGGCCTGGCGATCGCAGAGCAGAAGGGTGCCATCGGGGGCCTGGATCCGGTTCTCGACCATCAGGCTGTCGAAACCGCGGCCCGCGCCTGTCGGATCATGGGCCAGCACGCCATCCGTCACCACACCGGCGGCGCCGGGCCACAGGGTGACCGCCAGCCGGCTGTCCAGCGCGGCACCGGGCAGCAGGATCGCCGGCTCCGGCGTATGGGCGACGAAACTTCCCGCCTCCAGACACAGGCTGGTCGACTGGAGGACCGGCTGGCCCCGGCAATCGTGAACGACGGTCGAGGCCTGGCTTGTCACCTGCGCCGCCGCCCCGGGACCGGCCCGCAGATCGAGCATCAGCCGCTCCCCGCTATAAAGCCCGCCGGACGAGGATTGCAGATAGAGCGTGGCCAGATCCGGCCGCGCCCGGTCCAGATAGAAAGGCCGGGTGATATGGAAGGGATAGGGCACATATTGGCGCGTGAGCACGCTGCGCCCGCCGCCGGACTCGAAGCATAGTTCCGCCCCGGCCATCGCGTCAGGCCGCCGGGGCGTGATCGAACAGGACCGCCGCGACGATGGCGTCCGCCACGGCGGCGACGCCCTCGCCGCGCCGCGCGTTGGTCGCGATCACGGGACGGCCGCCCCGCACCTGGCGGGCCTCCGCCAACATGCGCGGAAGATCGACGCCGACATGGGGGGCAAGATCGGTCTTGTTCACCACGAGAAGATCGGCGCGCAGCACGCCCGGCCCCTTCTTGCGCGGAATGTCGTCGCCGCCGGCCACGTCGATCACGAAGATCCACCAGTCGACGAGATCGAGGGAGAAGGTGGAGGCCAGATTGTCGCCGCCGCTTTCGAAGATCAGCAACTCGACACCGGGGAAACGCTCTTCGAGCACATCGCCAGCCATGATGTTCAGGCTGGGGTCCTCGCGGATCACCGTATGCGGGCAGGCGCCGGCCTCGACCGCCGACACCCGCTCGGGATCGATCAGGCCAGAGCGGCGCAGGCGCTCCGCGTCCTCGGCCGTGACCAGATCATTGGTGATCACGGCCAGATCGACACCCCGCGCGTGCAAAACAGGGATCAGCGCCTCGATCAGGGCCGTCTTGCCCGAGCCGACCGGGCCGCCGATGCCGATGCGCGCCGCCGTGGAACGCTGTGCTTCCAATGCGCTGTTCATCCCGGTCACCGCAGCATGTAGCGCTGGCCGAGGGGAACTTCCGAGGCCGGCGCGCAGGTGGCGATCTCGCCATCGACATAGACATCGAAGGTCTGGGGATCGACGCGCATTTCGGGACAGCGGTCGTTCCACAGCATGTCGGCCTTGGTCAGCTTGCGCGTGCCCACCGCCGGCAGCAACATCTTGGACAGGCCAAGCGTGCCCGCCAGATCCTTCTGAATCGCCAGCGGATGGACGAAACAGGCGGAAAGCGCCGGGGCCGCCCGGCCGAAAGCGCCCCATTGCGGCCGCATCCGCAAGGGCTCGCAGGTCATCAGCGACGCCGCGGAATCGCCCATGGCGCCCCAGGCGATGAAACCGCCCTTGATCACGATTTCCGGCTTGATGCCGAAGAAGCCGGGCCGCCAGACGACGATATCCGCCATCTTGCCATCCTCGAGCGAGCCGATGTGCTGGGCGACGCCGAAGCTGCGGGCGGCATTGATCGTATATTTCGCGACATAGCGCTTGATACGGGCATTGTCGCCCCGGCCGGGCTTGTCTTCCGGCAGAGGCCCGCGCTGGCGCTTCATCTTCGAGGCCAGCTGCCAGGTCCGGCAGATCACCTCGTGAATGCGGCCCATGCCCTGACTGTCGGAGCCCAGCATGGAGATGGCGCCGATATCATGCAGCACGTCTTCGGCCGCGATGGTCTGGGCGCGGATCCGGCTTTCGGCGAAGGCCACGTCTTCCGGGATCGCCGGGTTCAGATGGTGGCACACCATGGTCATGTCGAGGTGTTCGTCGAAGGTGTTGACCGTGTAGGGATTGGTCGGATTGGTCGAGGACGGCAGGCAGTTGGCGAGCCCCGCCACCCGGATGATATCGGGGGCGTGGCCGCCGCCCGCCCCTTCCGTGTGATACATATGGACCGTGCGCGTGCCGATCGCCGCCAGCGTATCTTCGACGAAACCGGATTCGTTCAGCGTGTCGGTGTGCAGCTGGACCTGGAAATCCAGATCATCGGCCACCGACAGACAGTGATCGATGGTCGCGGGCATCGCCCCCCAGTCCTCATGGATCTTCAGACCGACGCAGCCCGTTTCCAGCTGTTCGACCAGCGAGGCCGAGACATGGGAATTGCCCCGGCCGAGAAAGCCGAAATTGACCGGAAAGGCTTCCGCCGCCTGCAGCATCTTGCCGACGTTGAACGGGCCGCCGCAGTCGATCCCGACGGTGATCGGACCGAGCGAGCCGCCGAACAGCGTGGTGATACCCGACGAGATCGCGTGATCGCAAAGGCCCGCGCTGTCGAAATGGACATGGACATCGATCGCGCCGGCCGTGACGATCAGGCCCTCGCAATCGCGGACCGTGGTCGCGGCCGAGACGATCAGCCGGGGATCGACGCCATCCATGATGGCCGGATTGCCCGCCTTGCCGATGCCGACGATGCGGCCGTCGCGAATGCCAAGATCGCCCTTAACGATGCCGACGACCGGATCGATGATCACGGCGTTGCACAGCAGGAAATCCAGCGCCCCTTCCGCGCTGGTCACACCGGCGGCGAGACCGATGCCATCACGCAGGGTCTTGCCGCCGCCATGCAGGCATTCGTCGCCGTAAACCGCGTAATCCTTCTCGATCACCGCGACGAGGCCGGTATCACCCAGTTCGATGCCATCGCCCACCGTTGGGCCATAGAGCGAGACGTAAGCCGCCCGAGAAATGATCGCCATGGCTCAAGCCCCCCTGAAACCGCGGGCCCGCGCCAGCGCGAGGGCCGCGTCCTTGACCGCCGGGTCGGTCACGTCGCCCCCGGTCAGTCCGTTCAACCCGGTCAGCGACTGGCGCCCGCCGAAGCGGACGAGGGTGACGGATTTTTCCTGCCCCGGCTCGAAGCGGACGGCGGTGCCGGCGGGAATATCCAGCCGGCGCCCGAAAGCGGCTTCGCGATCGAAATCGAGGGCCTTGTTCGCCTCGAAGAAATGATAGTGGGAACCGATCTGGATCGGCCGGTCGCCGCTGTTGCGCACCAGGACGCTGACCGGCGGACGGCCGGCGTTCAGCTCGATATCGCCATCGGCCGGATGCAGGCGCCCGGGCACCAGATCGTCGGGCGCCGATCCCGCCGCAGGGCGGATGGGTTCATGCACCGTGACCAGTTTCGTGCCATCCGGGAACAGACCCTCGACCTGCAGGATCGGCATCAGGGCGGCGACACCCGGCATGACATCGTCGGTCGTCAGCACGGTGGAGCCAAAACCCATGAGATCGGCGACCGAACGCCCGTCCCGCGCGCCTTCCAGGATTTCGTCGCAGATCAGGGCAACCGCTTCCGGGTGGTTCAGCTTCAGGCCCCGGGCCCTTCGCTTGCGGGCCATTTCGGCGGCGGTGAAGATGACCAGCCGTTCCATTTCCGTGGGTGTCAGCAGCATGGCGACCTCAATTGGCAAAGAAGCGCACGTCGGCGCGCATGTGGCGTTGAACCGCGATATCGACGAAGGGCGTGAAACTGAACAGGTCCTCGCCCGGCGCCGGCAGGACCACCAGATCGGCGCTGTCATCGAGGGCGTGAACAAGGGCGCGCTGGGCCTCGATCGCGCCGATCGCGCCAAGGCGCACCGCCGCCTGGGTCAGCGCCGTCGCGGTGGTGTAATGCGATAGCGCCACCGCTTCTTCCGGGGAAATGCCAAGGCGGGCCCAGACCAGACCCTGCACCACGGCGAGGTGACCGGGCGCGGCACCGGCGCGGATCCGGCGCAGATAGTCGCCGGCGCCCGGCGTGCCCAGCCTGTCGTGGGTGGTCAGGAAGGCCCGGCCATTGCGCGCCGAGCCTTCCCGCAAGGGCGCCACCAGGCTGGAGACCTCGACCAGACGGTCGCAGGCGGCGACAAGATCGAGATCATCCGCCGACCAATAGGCCCTCGCCAGCGCCACCCGGTCGAACCGCGCCCAGCGATGGCGAAGGAGCAGCGAGAGCGCCTCGCCCAGCGCCAGCGCCGTCGACAGATCACTGGCGGCAGCAAGGGCCTCCATCCCGTTGGAGAAGCCGAAACTACCGCCCGGAAAGGCGCTGTCCGCCTGCCACAGGAGACGGCTCAGGGGCATTTGGGCAGGCTTTCGAGAACACTGGCGCCAAAGGTTCGGCCGCCGAGCTGGCTCGCCATCCGGGCGATATAATCGGCTGCCGGCGCCTCCAGCGCGACGAGCAGCGCGCCACCCTCGAAACGCACCTTCCAGTGCAGATTGCCGGCGTGATAGCCCAGTTCGAGCGCATCTTCGGGCCGCTCGGGCACCAGGCGCAACCAGTGCTGGCCGGCGACCCGCAGCACGATCGCCGAATGACCATCGAGGAAAAGCACCGCGCCATCGAACAGCTGCTGATCGCGCGGCAGGGCAATGGCGAGATCCCGCCCCCGGCCCGAGGTCACGCGCAGGCGGTGACGGGCGACATCGGCCGGGTCGATGGTAACGAGGTCAATCCCGCCATGATGCTCGACATGGTGCAGCCGCTCGGCCAGCGCGGGATCCAGCCGGTTGCCCAGGATGGAATCGATCTTCAGCATGGCGCCGCCCGCGACAGGCGCGCGCGCTGCGATGTCACCGATGGCCATGACGCCCTCCTCGTTACCCGTGCCCCGGCGTCACGCCGGACTTGCGATACATGAAAACGCATCTGCCCGCCCGCGCCGGGCCGAAGCCGGGGGCAGGATCGAGGCGATAGCGGCCGACCATGAAATCGACCACGGTCCGTGCCGCGACCGGCGTCATCGCCGGCTTCCACAGCCAGATGTCGCGGTCGCGGTCGATGCCCAGGGTGTCGAACATCGCCTGTTCCGGGTCCTCGGCCATGCCGATGGTCCAGTCCTCCATGCGGGCGCCGAATTCCTTGATGTAACTGAAGCAGTCGAATTTGATCTGCTGCACGGAAAAGGTCATGGCCCTGCCCTCCCCTCAGCCCGGAACCGGCACGAGGCGGGCGGGCGAACTGACCGAGGCGGTGCGGCCGCGCCAGGCCTGAAACAGGCCGGCGCCGCGCTGCTTTTCCTCGGCCGACATCTGGGACACCACGCCTTCCAGGGCATTGAGCGCGGTGCCGACCCCATGCTGCGCCGCCAGCGACAGCCAGGCGAAAGCCTGGGAGCGATCCTTCTCGACCCCGAAGCCATTGGCATAGAGAAAGCCGAGGCGGGCCTGAGACGGGTAATGTCCCTGTTCCGCGGCGCGCCGAAACCAGATGGCGGCGGCGACCTCATCCTTACCTACCCGGTCGCCCTTGAAATAGAGCGCGGCCAGATTGGCCTGCGCCATGGCATCGCCCGCCTCGGCGGCCCGGGTCAGCCAGGCAAGACCGGCAACGGCATCGACCGCGGTGCCCTGTCCCATCACCAGCATGGCGCCGACATTGGTCATGGCCGCGACCGCGCCGGCTTCCGCCGCCCGCAGATACCAGGTGAAGGCGATGCCAAGATCGGATGCCACGCCTTCGCCATTGGCGTGGAGCGCCCCGACCCAGGCCGCCGCCTCGGCATCGCCGTCCTCGGCAAGCGCGAGAAACATGACCCGGGCACCGGCGGCGTCACCCCGGTGATAAAGCGCGACCGCCTCGACGAGGGTGGGCGTGGTCGCGATGTCTGTGGCCGTGTTCATGGCTATCCCCGTCAATAGATGAAAGATGCGAGTTCGTTGGCGGCGCCGTCCAGCGGATGGGCATCGAAGCGTCTCGCCACCCTGTCGCACAACCAGCGCGCCGCCGGGTCCGAGACCACGGGCATGGGGCCACGTCCGCGCATGTCGACGATGCCATCGACCGCGGACTGGCTGCGCGCCGCCTCGATCCCCCGGCTGTTGATCACATTGCGCCAGCCGAGCCCGTCATCGCCAAAGACATGAACGCGGCACAGCGTCCTTGTCAGCGCGGTGGGCTGCAGCAGGACGACGCAGACGGCCTCCCCGGCCTTGAGCACGACCAGATTGGGAAACAGCCAGGCGGCCCGGCCGCGCACGCGGCCCAGTACCGTCTCGCCCGTCAGCATGTCGGCGCTGCCGGACGGCGTTTGCGTGTCGATCCCGGCGATATATTGCCCGACCAGCTTCCAGTTGCCGCCGAACTCCAGCCACTCCTCGAACAGGCGCGGCGTGCCGTCACGCGCGATCATCGGCGCGAACTCCGCCAGTGCCGATGCAATGCGATCGATCTCCTCGCCGTGGGGATCGAGATGAGCGAAGAGCAGCGATCCGGCCTCGGCCACGCGCACGGGCAACAGGCGTTCGGGCCGCAGGCCAAGATATTGGTACATCTCGGGCGTATCATCGCCGAGTTCGCCCGCGCTGATTGCCTTCCGGTCCCGGCTATGGCCGCAGGAGGTGAAGGAACAGGGGGTCTTGGTGCCCTGCTGGCACTGCAGGGGCACGACGCGGCAACCACCGTGCTGCGCCTTGTTGAAACGCCCGGCCAGACCGCCATCGGCGCCGCGCTGCACATGCATGGCATGATCGCCGATCGTATAGGGCAGGACATCGCCGGTCTCGGCGACATCGTCGCAGGTGCCGATGCAGATCCAGTCCCTGGTCCAGATCGCCTCGTCTTCCTGACGGGCAAAGCCAAGGGTCCTGAAGGCCGCGATATCCAGCATATTCGGTCTATCCGCCTTTTGCCGCGCGCTCGAGCCGTCCTGCCACATCATGCCTGTGCCTTCCCTGCCAGCCGGATCGGAAAAAGTGGCGGGCATCCGCGGCGCTGGGTCGCCGCCGCGAATGCCCGCCGTCACCGCGTTACCGCGATGAAGCCAGAGCCGGGCTTTCGTAATCCGCCCGGCCGCGATGCTTGATCGCCTCGGCCGGGGCCGCCGGCAGCGGACCGTCCTTGGCGAAGTAATCGAGCACGTTCTTCGTCAGCTTCGAGATGTTGTTGTCGCAATTGTTCCACGGCAACGACCCGCAGTAAGCGATCGAGCTGAAGGCGAAGCAGCCACCACCGTTCGGCGTCTCGTGGAAGGTGATGTCGGCGCGAACGCGCGGATGCACCGTGCCGTCGAGACCCTGCTGGTTGAAGCCAAAGTCCTCCATGACGAGGAGATAGGCTTCGGTGTGACGCCCGGCCGAGGTCGCCACCGTCAGGATATGCGGGGGCGAGCCCAGCATGGTGTCGACGATGTCGAGTTCGAGACCGGCCGCGCCGCCGCCGACGAGACCGAAGTTGCCCAGCTTCTCGTCATATTCGATGCCTTCGAAGGCGAAGGCCACGCGGCTGTCCAGGCTTTCCGGCGTCCGCGAGTAATAGGTCGAGATGTCGAAGCCTTCGGACGACATGCCGGTGCCGGCGACCGAGTGCAGGTAACGGCCACGATAACGCCACATGCCACCCAGCTCGCCCGTGCCCTGATGATAATATTCACCGGGGTCGGCACGCCAGGTGCGGATGCCGGATTCGCAGCGCCGCATTTCGGTGACGATGCCGCGGCCCAGATCGTCATAGGCCGGGTGGAAGGAATGCACCCAGTACCAGGCGTCGGCGCCCATGTACATCAGGCGGCCGCCGCGCTGCGTGTAATTGTGCAGGGCGTCGAGCTGCGGGCCCGAATTATGCTCAGGGTGCGAGCCGGTGATGATGACGTTGTAATTCTCCAGCCGGGCGAGACCGTCATAGGTCACATCCTCGTCGGTGAAGACGTCATATTCATAGCCCATGGTCTCCAGCCAGTAGATGAGGTGGAGGTCGGCGGGATACTGCCACGGCGCCTGAGCCAGGAAGTGGTCGTACTTCGGCCGGATCGACAGGATCGGCCGCAGACGCGACGACAGGCAGATGCCCGAGCCATCGGTGTGAGTGTCGTAGATCGAGCCGGCATATTCGCGGTGCTCGGCCAGGAACATGTTCTGCTGCTGCATGATCGGCACGCGGTAGACGAAGAGTTCCGCGCCGCCGGCGTTGCAGGCGACATGCTCGTTGGCATAGGCCATGTAGGAGATGGTCGGAACCATCACCGCGATCTTCGACTGTTCCTGGCCAAGACGCGGCACGACCCAGAACGGCACGTAATCCTCGTCGCCCTCGGCCGTGGTGACCTTGGCGGCGTAGAAGCGGCTCTTGGCGTCCTCGGGCACGTCCCACTCGAAGCTGACTTCCCAGCGGGCGTTGTCGAGATCGTCGTCATGGAAATGGATCGCGCCATATTCCTTGGGCGAGGATTTCCAGTCGAACACGGTGCCGGCCCAGTTGTAGCCGGTCAGGGCGCGGGTCGGGCAATTGACCAGGGCGGCGTGGAACTTGTAGGGACCAAGGTCCCTGGCGCTGAGCGTGTTGATCCCGTCCGAGAAATCCCAGGCGGCGACGATGGTTTCCGACAGGGCCCCGGTCGGGCCGGAATTGCGCCGCTCGGTCAGGCCGGGCTGCACGCCCGCCTTCATCATCTCGATCTCGAAGCGCGACAGGGCGCGGCTGCACAGCCGCGGGCTGTCGATCTTGCCATTGTAATGACCGGCGACGACGACACCCTTCGGCAGCGACGAATAGGCCAGCGGGCTCGGGTCCAGATGGCCGACATAGCCGGCGATCACCAGCGGAATGGCCGAATGCTCGATCTTGCCGGCGAATGTCGCCGTGACCGGCGGGATCACCGGATCGAGGGCATAGACGACCTGCGGCTCGTGATAGAGCACGACCTCGCCGGTCGCGGCATCGAAGCTCGCGGCCAGGAAATGCCAGGCATGGTCACGCAGCCTGGCGCCGGTCGAGAAGGTCTCGCCGTTGATGCGAAGCTCGGCGCAGCCGGCCTCGTTGATGAAGAGGCCGTAACCCCTGCCGTCCGACCATTTGGTGACCAGGCCCTGGGGACCATGCTTCCAGTAGCGGGGATCGGTCGCCGGCGTGGTCGGCCAGATCCAGCACTGCAGGGTGAAGCTCTCGACCCGGAGCTGCGGCGCGTCGGTGACATAGCCGTAGGAGCCGCCGTAGACGACCTGCTTCACACCTTCATAGGTGCCTTCGACCGCCGAGGGAACGGCTGCTTCGATGAAGCCGGGGCCGCGCGGGTTGGTGTCGCCATTGATCAGACGAACGATCGAAGCATCGTATTTCGCGGGGCCGTCGCAGTTGATGTAGAATTTGATCTTGTCGCCCGGATGGACGCTGAACTTGTCAGCGTAGCCGGTGAGCCGCATGGCGCACATGAGTAGAGTCCTCCGTTCCACGCATCCCTGGGGGATGTTGGTGAGTTGATCCCAGTTTTCGAGGGCACCAGGGTCCGCCGGGTCCGACCCAAACCCGGCAAATCGTCGGTGCGTTCAGCCGGTCAGGTCACGGGCCAGTTGTCATCCCGGCGCTTGTAACCCTCGGTGTAATGTTCCGGCATACCATCGGTTTCCGGCATTTCATCGAGACGCATCAGGAAGATGTCGTGCTGGATTTCCTGCTCGCTTGTATAGACCTTGTCGTTGACGAAGGTCGGCGGCACGCCGCGGATGCCCGACAGGCGGCCGATGCGCCAGGCCTTCTCGACCTCGGTGCAGATGACGACGAGCTTGCCCTTGACCGAGGCGCCGCGCATCCGCAGCAACACTCGGCGCAGCAGATAATCCTCGTGGACGCCGCCGCTGATATCGGTGGTGTCGCCCGGGGTCGCGCATTTGAGGACGGAGAAGCCGGCGACGCCTTCCATCGATTTCGTGCACTCCAGGTGTTCCTGGATCAGGCGCTCGCGCTCGGGCGTGCCCTTCTTTGGTATCGGAATCATGTCTTCCCTCGCTTCATGGTCCGGTTTCGACCCAGTACTGGGGACGCGGCGCGCCCTCAGATCGTCAAATGCCTGTTCACCAGTTCTTCCGTGACTTCGCCGATCGGGCCCTTGGCCACGACGCGGCCGTGATCCATCATCACGAAGGCATGGCCCAGCTTGCGGGCGACCTTGATGTGCTGTTCGGTCAGGATCAGCGTGATGCCGAATTCCCGGTTCAGCCGCATCAGCGTGTTGCCGATCTCCTGCACGATATTCGGCTGGATGCCTTCCGTCGGCTCGTCGAGGAGCAGCACCGTCGGATTGGCGGCGAGCGCGCGGGCGATCGCCAGTTGCTGCTGCTGCCCGCCCGACAGAAGACCCGCCCGCTTGTTCAGGTTTTCCGCGAGATAGGGAAACAATTCGAGGCAAAGCGGCGGAACCTCGGTCGCGGCATCGGCCCGGGCGAAAGTGCCGAGAAGGATATTCTCCCTCACCGAGAAATTGCCCAGGATCTGCCGGCCCTGCGGCACGTAACCAAGGCCGTAGCGGGCGCGGTCATGGGTCGGCCGGTTGCCGATGTCCTGGCCGTTGATGGTGATCTTGCCGGTCGAGCGATCGGTGAGACCCATGATGGTGCGCACCAGCGTGGTCTTGCCCACGCCATTCCGCCCCAGCACGCACAGGCACTCGCCCTTCTCGACGCCGAAGCTCATCTCCCAGAGGATCGGGGTCTTGCCGTAGTAGGATGTGACGTTCTCGAATTCCAGCAGCATGGTCAGTGCTCCTCACTGCCGAGATAGACTTCGCGCACCCGGGCGTTGGCTTCGATCTGGTCGATCGAGCCCGTCGCGAGATGGGCGCCCATGTGCATGACCGTGACCACATCCGCGATCTCGCGGACGAAGGCCATGTCGTGTTCGACGACGACCAGGGTCTTGGTCTTCTTCAGCTCGTTGAACATGCGGGATGTCTTGTCGATTTCCTGCTCGGTCATGCCGGCCGCCGGTTCGTCCATCAGCAGGATCTGCGGGTCCTGCATCAGGACCATGCCGATCTCCAGCCACTGGGTCTCGCCGTGGGACAGCGTGCCCGCCTCGATGGCGAGACGCTGGGTGAGGCCGACCTGGGTCGCCACCTCGTCCAGCTTCCGCTCCATGCCCGGATCGCGGAAACGGAACATGTTCTTGAACGGGCTGGTCTGCCGGCTGTAGGCGACTTCGAGGTTCTGACGCACGGTCAGATCCTTGAACACCGCCGGCACCTGGAACTTCCGGCCGATGCCCCGGCGCGCGATCTCGTGCTCGTCGAGACCGGTGATGTCATTGTCGTTCAGCAGGATCCTGCCCGAGGACGGCTTCTGCCGGCCCGTGATCATGTCCATCGTCGTCGTCTTGCCGGCACCATTCGGGCCAAGCAGACAGCACAGCGTGAGTTCGACCACATCGAGGCTGAAGTCGTTCAGAACGACCGTGCCGCTGTAATCCTTGGACAGGTTGTGGATCTCGAGGATACCCATCGTCTCGCCCTCCCTCAGCCCTGAACCTTGGCGCCGGCAACCGGCCCCGGCGCGGCTTCGCGCTCGGTCGCGGGCTTGGCCACCAGAAGACCGAGACCGCTTTCCAGAAGACCCGCCAGGCCCTTGGGCAGGAAGCGGACCACGAAGATGAAGAAGCCGCCGAGAATGAGCAGCCAGGTGGCGAGGAATTCGTCACCCAGATAGCTCTGGCCGCCCTGGATCATGAAGGCGCCGATGATGGATCCCAGCAGCGACATGCGCCCGCCGATCCCGGCCCAGATGACCATGGAGATGCTGAACGACACATCGAGCTGCGCCGGCGAGACATATTGCACGGCAACCACCCAGCAGCAGCCGGCGATGGCGGCGATGAAGCCGGACACGGCATAGATCACCGTCTCGTAGTAGGAGACGCTGTAGCCGAGGAAGCGCACCCGCTCTGAATCCGCGCGCACCGCCTGAACGATCAGACCGAATTTCGACGTGGTGATCAGCTTGATGATCAACGTCATGGCAGCCAGCAGGAACAGCACCATCCAGTAGATGAAGCCGCTGTAGGGGTCGATCTCGAAGCCGCCGATGGTCAGGGGCGCCGGCGGGCTGATGCCGTTGACGCCATTGGTGAAGGGCTGGCTGTCGAGGATGATCGTGTACCAGGCCGAGAGCATCGCTAGCGACATGATGGCGAAGA
The DNA here is from genome assembly GCF_049306435.1 of Zavarzinia sp. NCBI lineage: Bacteria > Pseudomonadati > Pseudomonadota > Alphaproteobacteria > Rhodospirillales > Zavarziniaceae > Zavarzinia > Zavarzinia sp. Next base: position 34,441 of record NZ_JBAQRT010000209.1, on the reverse strand, counting down.
AGGGACCGGAAACCCGCGCCCGGAACATGATGGTGCCGAAGATCACGCAGAACAGGGTCGGCACGGCGAGGGCGATGAAAATGCCCCAGCCCGTGTGCCAGAACGGCTCCCACATCAGGGGCAGCTGTTCGAGGCTGTTGTTCAGCATGAAGGGCGGCATCGGGCTGGTTTCGGGATCCTGGCTCTGCATCTGCATCGTCATGGCCATGCCATAGGCGCCGAGGCCGAAGGCAATGCCCTGACCGAGATTGAGGATGCCGCCGAAGCCCCAGCACAGCGAGATCGACAGCGCCAGCATGCCAAAGACGCCATAAGTGGCGAACTGGTTCATCATGAAGGCGTCGTCGCTGAGCACGGGAACGAACGCCAGAGCCCCGAAGAACAGGACATAGACGACCCATTGGGCGGTCTTGTTATGGTAGGGATTGCTCTTGAACATGGTGCGTACTCCTCGTCCGTCAACGGGTCAGCGTCGTGCCTTCGTGATCGCGAACAGGCCCTGGGGCTTGTAACGAAGCAGGATCACGATGAGGACGAAGAGCAGGAAGCGGGCGAAAGTATCCGAGGTGAAATAGGCGAAGATCGACTGCAGTTCGCCCGTGCCGGCACCGGCCGCGACGCTGCCGACCAGCGAACCGCCACCGACGACGACCACCAGGAAGGCCTGGACGACATAGGACGTGCCCATGGTGGGCAGCACGATGTTCAGCACCCCGAAGAGCGAGCCGGCGACACCGGCGAGGCCGGCGCCCAGCGCGAAGGTCATCATGTAGACCCGGCCGGAATTGATGCCGAAGGCGGCCGCCATTTCCTTGTTCTGGGTGACGGCACGCACCTGCATCCCGAAGCGGGTGCGATAGAACAGATACCATATCATGGCGACCAGCAGGGCGGTGATCAGCAGCACGACGATGCGGAAGAGCGAGATCGAGAAGAAGCCGATCTCGACGCTTTCCTGAAACATCTGCGGCACGGCGATATATTTCGGGTCCGACCCGAAGATCAGCCGCACGCCCTGCATCAGCACCAGCGACACGCCCCAGGTGGCGAGCAGCGTATCGAGCGGCCGATTGTAGAGATAGCGTATCAACCCTCGTTCCATGATCAGGCCGACCAGGCCGACGATGACGAAGGACGCCGGAATGCACAGGAAGAACGGCACGCCGAAATAGGCCTGAAGCATGTAGGACGAATAGGCCCCGAGCATCAGGAATTCGCCATGCGCCATGTTGATGACGCCGGCCGTGCCATAGATGATGGTAAGACCGAGTGCAGCGATCAACCAGATCGAACCGATCGAGATGCCCAGCAGCAGGGCACTCGCAAAAGCACTCAAGTCGAAATTTCCGAACAGACTGTCCACGTTGCGCCTCCGCCGGCAAAATCAATGACACACACGCGACCCATTTCGCATGTATCACCCTGCCCGCTGCCTCCCGGTCGGGCGGCACGGCCCTCATGGAGCCGTGCCTTGTCGTTGTCGTTCAGATGACGTTGGTGCGCAGCTTGCCGTCCGGCGCCATCAGGCCCTTGGCGGTGCATTTGCCAAGGTCGGGATAGATCGAGTACGGATCCGGCGCCACATGTTCGGCGGCCTGCTTCACGATCTTGAAGCTGCCGTCGGCCTGGCACTGACCGATCTTCGGCACCAGCCAGGTGTTGAAGTTCTCGGGATCGATCCAGGTCAGGCCTTCGGGCGAGACTTCGTCCGGCACCTTGATGCCGGCGCTGGCGTCGCGCAGCTTCGCGGAAGTGACGTCCTCGATGCCATGGTCCGCGATGGCCTTCTCGAGGCCATACTTGAAGACATAGGCCGAGGTATAGGTCTCTTCCATGTTGTAGTGCGTGGTGCCGTTCTTGCCGTATTTGCTGCCGAGGAATTTCTCGACGAACTTCGCGTTGGTCGGATTGTCCAGGCCCTGGAAATAGGGCGCCGACAGGAAGTGACCGGCGCCATATTCGACACCCATCGCCTTGGTCTCGATCTCACCGGTGGTGAGCGAGGCGATCGGCATTTTTTCGACCTTGAAGCCTTCCTGCTTGAACTGCTTGTGGAAGGCGATGTCGGACGCGCCGACCACGGTCGAGAAGATGAAGTCCGGGTTGGCCTGCTTGATCTTGTTCAGCACGGGGGTGAATTCCGACGAGCCGAGCGGAATATATTCCTCGCCCAGCAGTTCGCCGCCCGCCTGCTCCAGCCACACCTTGGCGTTCTTGTTCGACTCCTTCGGCCAGACATAGTCCGAGCCGACGAAGAAGACCTTCTTGCCGAAGTTCTGGACCATGAAGGGGATCAGGTCCTTGGAATGCTGGTTGGCCAGCGGGCCGGTGCAGATGGTGTTCTGCGTGCATTCCGCGCCTTCGTAACAGGTCGGATAATAAAGCAGGCTCTTGTGCTGCATCACCGCCGGCAGCACCGCCTTGCGGCTGGCCGAGGTGTAACAGCCGAAGGTCGCGATCACCTTGTGACGAAGGATCAGCTCCTTCATCTTTTCGGAATAGACGTTGAAGTCGGACTTCGCGTCGATGATCACGGGTTCGATCGGCGAGCCATTGATGCCGCCGGCCGCGTTGATCTCGTCGATGGCATATTGCATCGCGAGGGTCGAATCCTCTTCCGGCACGGCCAGCGAACCGGTGAGCGAGAACAGGATGCCGATCTTGATCGGCTCGCCCTTCTTCAGGGTGGCACCCCAGGCTTCCCGGGTGACCGGCACCCAGAGATGCGGCGCCGCGATCGCGGCGGCGGCCACGGCCGTCTTCTTCAGAAACCCACGACGTGAAATCTTCATAGCCCGCCTCCTTGCATGTCCATCGCCTGCCTGAGCCCCCGGTAGGAAACCTGATGGTTACAATCCTGCCAGCGACGCCCGGACAACATTTAGTGAGAAGTCTTCAGTATCGTCAAGAAATATATTTTCTTATTAGTCAATTTAGTTTCCTGACCGGAATTTTGCAAAGACATCCCCGCGCGCAGGCAAATAGATCGCCCACGGTTATATTTTTCGTTTTCTTCGAGACCAGGGACATCATTGGCCCTGAAACATCCGGTGCTCAGACAGGGCGCCGAAGCGCCGCCCGCTTAGACCTTGCGCAGCGAATATTCCCAACTGTCGCTGTTCATCAGCGTGCGAGCCCGCATGAACTTCCAGATGCCGTATTTGTAGTAGTCGAAATCGATCGACGAAATGCGTCGCTGCACCATCGACCAGGTGGCCCACTTGATGTCGGCCAGTGCCTTGTGCAGATGGATGCGAGCCGAAATCTCCGGCGTTACCTGACCGAAATAATCCTCGATGATCTCCGCCTCGGTATCCGGGTCGAAGAACATCTCGCCGAACCACATGGCGATCTCGTAGGCGCGATCGTTGTTCGAGGCATATTCGAAATCGATCAGCATGACTTCGCCCGTGCCGTCGACCATGAAGTTGGCGGCGATCGTGTCGTTCATGCAGGGCACCAGATCGATCCCGGCGGCTGTGATCGCCGCCTTCGCTCGGTCGCACTGCAGGCGAAGCCAGGCGTGATCGAGGGGACGCCGGGCGCCCAGTTCCGCCGACTGCGCCTCATGTTCGTCGATCATGTCGAAGACGGTCTTGGTCAGACCGAGGCGCGGCTGATCGTTGAAGGCCCGCAGGGCCGTCGTCGCGTTGCGCCGCATGTGGGGTTGCAGGAAATCATCGTTGGACGACGACCGCCAGCCGTCGACATAGCCGAGGATTTCAACCCCGCTGTCCTCGATGAAGCCGACCACCGGCGGACCATAGCCCGAGGCCGCGGCGGCCAGGCTGGCGTCATGCGCGGCGCGGCGATCGACGAAGATCTCGGTGCCGGGGCCCGGGATCTTGACGAAGTAATCCTGGGTATTGCCTTCGACCCGGACCCGCCAGTTGGCGTTGGAAATGCCGCCCGATACCACACGGTAGGACAGCGTCCTTCCCTGCCACGCCGCGACCTTGGCGATTTCCCGCTCCAGCGCCCGCGCGGCCTGTGTCGCCCCCTGACCATATGCCGTGAAGGAGGTGCTCATGGTCAGACCCTCCTCAGCCAGGCTTCGAAGCGGGCATCCGACAGGGACTGGCGCAGGCGCAGCAAGCGCCACTGGCCATATTTGAAGAACTCGATGCCCTGACCGCGGTGAAGCGCGGCATTCCACAGGCCCCACAAGCCCCAATACATGTCGTCGGCCATGGCATAGAGCCGGACGCGGGCATATTCGGCGGGGTGACAGCGGCCCGCCCACAGCTCGAGCGCGGCCTGCCATTCTTCCTCGAACTGGAAGAGTTCATTGAGGACGACGGCGACATCGAGCCAGGGATCGCCCATGCCGGCCCGATCGAAATCGACCAGCAACACCCCGCCGTCCCTGCACCGCAGCACATTCGATGCCGCGCCATCAGCGCGGACCGGCACCGCATCGCTGCCGGCGGCGGCCATCGCAATACCGATCAAGTCGACACATTGGCCAAGCCAGACGGCATCATGGGGAAGATTGGCCCCAGCCCCGGCCGCGAGAGCGCGCAGCGCGGCGATATCGGCGAAAATATCGCGCCGGACAGAAAGCGTCCCCGCCGCGTGAAATGCCTTCATGGCGCCAAGCAGGGGCGACAGGCGCTCGTCGATCAGATCGTCGATACAGGACCAATGCCAGTCCGCTTCATCCAGCGCCTCGAACACCAGCAGCCCCCGATCGGCGTCCGCCGCCAGAAGACGGGGCGCGATACCGATGGCGCCGGCCAGGGCCGAAGCCTCGGCGACGGCCGCGACATCGATCACGGCCCCCTGCCCGGCACGCAGCTTCTTCACGAAGCAGGGTCCCGAAGCGGTTTCGAGACGCTGGCCATCCCAGTCGGTCGCGAGCCGGAGGGGCGAGGCGACGGGCCGCGTGTCCGGCACGCCAAGGCGCGCCGCCAGATCCGCGATCATCCAGCCGCCGAGCGCCGTCATGCCGCCGCTCCCTCGTCTTCCCGCGCCGCGCCGGCCAGGCACATGCGCCCGATCACCCCGGCCATCACGTCGAGACCCGCCTCCAGGTCCTCGGGCGAGGTATATTCCCCCTCGTTATGGGCGATGCCGCCCGCGCTCGGGACGAAGAGGAGCACCGTCGGCGTTACCTGCGACAGGGAAATGGCGTCATGGCCGGAAACCGTGTCGACATCGGCCGAAGCAAGCCCGACCCCCGCCGCGACCTCATGCGCGAGATCGCCAAGGGCGGGATCCAGCCCGGCTGGTGCCCGCAGGCTGCGATCCTCGATCTCGAAGCTCGTGCCCGTCATCGCGGCGAAGCGGTTCAGGCTCGCCGCGAAACGCCGCTCCGCCCTGTCGAGAACCTCGGGCTGGCGCGATCTGAATTCGACATAGGCGGTCACGTCGGACGGCACGACATTGGCCGAATTGGGATAGACGTGAAGCCGGCCAACCGAACTGTGCATCACACCGGCAGGCTCGTCATCGGCGATCGCCCGAACTTCGGCGATCACATGGGCAGCCGCCAGCAGGGCGTCGCGCCGATCCTTCATCGGGGTGGGGCCGGTGTGGGCCTGATCGCCCTTCAGCTTGACCCGCAATTTCAGGGCGGCCCAGGTGCCGCGCACCACGCCAATCCGCGTGCCCGAGGATTCCAGGCCACGCCCCTGTTCGACATGAACCTCGGCATAGCCGGCCACGTCGAGATCGAGGCCCCGGGTTCCCTTGAAGCCGATCCGGCTCAGGGCTTCGCCCAGACTGATACCGGCTTCATCGCGAACGGCGAGGGCATCCTCGGCGTCCAAGGCACCGATGAAGACGCTGCTGCCGAGCAGGCTCGGCACGAAGCGGGCGCCTTCCTCGTTGGTCCAGTTCACCATGGCCAGATTGAAGGCCGGCGTGATCCCTGCCCTTGCCACCGCATGGGCCACGGCCTGCTGCGCCAGCGCGGCGCAAACCACACCGTAAGCGCCGTCATAGCGTCCGCCCGTGGGCTGGCTGTCGAGATGGGAGCCGCAGAGCACCACCGGTGCCCCTTTCCGCCATTCGATCACGCCGAAGACATTGCCCACCGGGTCCACCCGAACATCCACGCCCCGCGCCGCCAGCCAGTCGCACAGGACCTGCCGCGCCGCGCCGTCTTCCGCGCTGGCCGACAGCCGGTGCAGGCCGCCGCGCGCCGTGGCGCCCGGACGGTTGATCTCGTCGAACAGGCGGTGCAGCTCGGCCTTGTCCTCGGGCCGGGGACGGAACATCGGCAGGGGCGCCTCAGCAGACGACATCTGTCCGCGCCTCCCTGAACGCCGCCGCGTAATCGGCGGACAAGGGTTCGTTGGTGATCAGGGTCGTCACGGCGGCGAAATCCAGCGTGCGCACGAAGGCGCGGCGGCCGAATTTGCTTTCATCGGCGAGGATCACGGAGCGTTCGGCCCGGCCGACCAGCACGCGGCGAAGCTGCGCCTCCTCTTCCTCGTAATCCATGAAGCCCTGGGCCAGGTTCACCGCGCCGATGCCCATGAAGGCGATGTCGTAACAGAAGGCGCCGGCCCAGCCGATCGCATCGGCGCCGATCACCGCGTTGTCCTTGGCCCGCACGGTGCCGGGCGCGATCATCACCCGGTTGTTGCCCCGGCGCGCCACGGCCAGCGCGACATCGAGCGAATTGGTGATGACATTGAGGCCGCGCTGCTCCGCCACCCGCTGGGCCAGGGCATTGGCGGTCGTGCCGGTATCGATGAAGATCGACATGCCCTCGCGCAGCAGCGCCACCGCCAGCGCGGCGATGCGCTGTTTCTCGCGGGGGTTCACCCGGCCGCGGACATCGATGGGCTGTTCCTCGTTCCGGCGCGGCACCACGGCGCCGCCATGGATGCGGCGCAGCCGGCCTTCGCCCTCCAGCGCTTTCAGATCGCGGCGGATGGTCTCATCGGTAACCTGCAGCGTTGCCGCAAGTTCCGCCACCCGGACCTGACCATTCCGTTCGAGCCTAGCCATGATCTCGTCCAGCCTGTGCTGCCCCAACATGCGAAACAGTGCCCCCGATCAATCCGCCCGGCCCTCGCCGGATCGTGAAAGCCGCGGAGAGACCAAACGCCATAATGTTGTATTTGTTGTTTTTATGCATCCGCCCGGCACGCCGCCGTTCCGATGCCACCGTCCCGCGCGCGAGAGCGCCACTTCCGCGCGCCTCGCCCGCATTTCCCGGTGTTTCCGTTGCAGTCGTGCTGCAACCCATCCCTGGGCACCAGTTTGGAATCACAACAGCCTGAGTCAACAGAAATTTGGGATTTGTTGCTTTTTCGCGCTTCATTTCCGCCCCCTCAGCGCCGCAGCCGGGCATAGATCTGCATCATGCGATCGGGCAGCGCGCGCAGATTGCGGACGGAGACATGACCATGGCGCCCGAAGATGCGATCGAAGGCCTGTTCGGCCCCGGATTCGAGACCGATGGCATAGGTGGCGATGCCCCGCCCCGCCAATTCGCGCACCGCCTGGCGCGCATCCTCGGTCAGATAGCGGCGATCATGGATATCGATGTCCGACGGCTCGCCATCGGTGACGACGAGGAGGAGCCCCCTGAAACTCCGCTGGTCGCCAAGGTGACGGCCGGCGTGCCGGATGGCCGCGCCCAGGCGGGTGGACAATCCACCTTCAAGTCCCGCGAGACGGGAGAGAAAATCCCCCTGGGCCGATTCCGCGAAATCCTTGACCACCGCATAGCGAACATCACCCCGCCCGTTCGACTGGAAGGCATGGACGGCGACGGGATCGCCCATGGCCTCGAGCGCGAGGCCCAGCATGGCGGCGCCGCGCCTGATGGCGTCCAGCACCGTGCCACTGCCGTCGGCCAGCGCATCGCGGGTCGATTGTGAAATATCGAGGAGCAGCAGGACGGAAAGATCGCGCCGCCGCGTCGCGATCCTGATGTGAACCGCGGGGTCCGGGGCGCGGCGCTGGCGCAAGGCCGCCAGCGCATCGATGCAGGCGTCGAGATCGAGGCCATCGCCTTCGAGCCGGCGGCGCAGGCGCTCGGGCCGGCCAATAGCGTTGCTCGAGACAAGCGAGCGCAACTGGCGCGAAATGGCCGCGTCGGCCTCGAGGCTTTCGGCGAAGCCGGCGCCATCGCCGGCCCGCGGAAGGCTTTCGCGGAGCGTGACCCAATCCGACCGCATCCGCTCGATCACATGATCCCATTCGGGATAGAGGGTGAGACGGCCACCATCCCCGGCCTCGTCATCGCCGCGCAGGGCGACGGACAAGGTCTCGCTCGCCGGCGCCAGCGCGCCGTCGTCGGAGGGATCGCGCTGGCCATCGTCCGTTTCCTGCCGGTCCTGCTTGACGGATTCGGCGGATATGTCGGCATCGTCGGGCGGCGTATCCGGCAGGGGGAAATCCCACAGTCCCTGATGATCGTCGCGATAAGGCGGCTCGACCACATAGGCGCGCGGATCGAAGCGCACCCGCATCTGCCCGAGGTCGTTACCGAGAAGATTACCGATCTCCCGGCTGATCGCCGCATCCTCCAGCCGGTCCCGCGCCGCTTCGAACAGCCTCACGCCCTTGGCCACCCAGGGATCGCCATCGACATAGGCGGGATCGGCCAGGGCACGGGCGAGCCGCGCCATCAGGCCCGCCGCATCGGCCACCGCCGCCGGGCCAGCGATATGAAGCGGCCGCCACAGCCGGGCGAGGCCAGGCCATTCGCGGATCGCCAGGGCCTCCACCCGGGCATCCTCGATCAGGGACACCAGCGCCACCTGAACCGGCTTCAACCCGCCAACCTGGAAGCGTCCGGGAGAAAAGGCGCGGTGCGCGGCGACATGGGCGAACAGGGCCAGCCAGCTACGCTCCTGAACCCCTTCCGCCATGGCGCCGAAACTGGCGGGCAGGTCGATCGTGTCGCCGTCGAAGCCGGCGCGGCGGCGGCGGCCGGCGGCATCCGCCGTCCGCAGTTTCAGGCCACGGCCGAATATCGCCCTGGCATAGGCCTTCAACCGGCGCTCTCGCCGGGTCTTGCCCCCCGACCTGTCATCGGGGCCATGCCGGGCGGTCGCCTTGGTCATGGCCAGACGCAGGCCTCCAGGCTTTCGCCCAGCGCCGCGCGAATCTCGGCATCGTCCGTCAGGGGAACCAGCAGCGCCATGCGCACGGCGGCCGCGCGCGGCGCCCCCCGCGCGATCAGGCGGCCGGCGTGGATCAGCATCCGCGTGGACGCCCCCTCCTCCAGCCCGTGACCACGAAGATTACGGGAACAGACGCCCATGCGCACCAGCTGGATCGCCGTCGCCGCATCGACGCCGGCTTCCCGGGCGACGACCTCGGCTTCCACCGCCGGCACCGGATAGTCGAATTCCAGTGCGGCGAAGCGCTGCTTGGTCGATTCCTTCAGGTCCTTGACCACGCTCTGGTAGCCGGGGTTGTAGGAAATGACGAGCTGGAAATCCGGGTGGGCCTGAACCAGCTCGTTCCGCTTCTCCAGTGGCAGGACGCGGCGCTCGTCGGTCAGCGGATGGATGACCACCGTCGTGTCCTGACGCGCCTCGACCACTTCGTCGAGGTAACAGATCGCGCCATGACGGGCGGCGATCGTCAGCGGCCCGTCATGCCAGACCGTGCCCGCCGCATCGAGGAGATAGCGCCCGACGAGATCGGACGCCGTCATGTCCTCGTGGCAGGCGACGGTGACCAGCGGCCGGCCAAGCCGCCAGGCCATGTGCTCGATGAAGCGCGTCTTGCCGCAGCCGGTGGGGCCTTTCAGCATCACCGGCATCCGGGCGGCATGGGCCGCCTCGAACATCTCCACCTCGTCACCGACGGCGCGGTAATAGGGTTCTGAGCCGAGCCTGTAACCGTCGAGCGGCATGGTGTCCCGCGGCCTCAGCGATGGGCCACGGTCTTGGCGTTCGGAATGCCGTCGATCGGGCATTCGTCGACGCCAACCGTGGTGCGGGTGAAGGATTCGACCTTCTCCCGGGTGCCATCGGGATCGGTCACCCAGTTGCGATAGAATTCAAAGGGGCATTCCGCCACGCCCTTGTCGCCCTCGCGGGAATTGATCAGGCCGGTGTAACCACGGTGGACCAGCTTGAACAGATGGTTCTGGCTCTGGCCGGTGCGGCGCGCGTCGCGGATCAGCGAGGTCGAGAGCTGGGCATACTGGATGCCATAATCCTCGGTCCCGCATTGCCCGAGGGTACGGCCATCGAAGCCGACCAGGGCGGAATGGCCGAAGTAGGAATAGACGCCGTCGAAGCCGGTGGCATTGGCCACGGCGACATAGCAGTTGTTGGCCCAGGCCATCGCCTTCGCCATCACCACCTGCTGTTCGGCGGCCGGATACATGTAACCCTGGCAGCGCACGATCAGTTCGGCGCCGCGCATGGCGCAGTCGCGCCAGATCTCGGGGTAATTGCCATCGTCGCAGATGATCAGGCTGACCTTCAGGCCCTTCGGCCCTTCCGAGACATAGGTGCAATTGCCGGGATACCAGCCCTCGACCGGAACCCAGGGCATGATCTTGCGATACTTCTGCACGATCTCGCCCTGATCGTTCATCAGGATCAGGGTGTTGTAGGGCGCCTTGTTGGGATGTTCCTCGTGCTGTTCACCCGTGAGGGAAAACACGCCCCAGACCTTGTTGCGGCGACAGGCGGCGGCGAAGATCTCGGTCTCGTCGCCCGGAATGGTCGAGGCCGTTTCGTACATTTCCTTGGCGTCATACATGATGCCGTGGGTGCTGTACTCGGGGAAGATCACCAGATCCATGCCGGGCAGGCCGACCTTCATGCCATCGATCATCCTGGCGATATTGCCGGCGTTCTCCAGCACTTCGGCCCTGGTGTGCAGCCGGGGCATCTTGTAGTTGACGACCGCGACACCGACCGTGTCGTTGCTGCTGCAAATATCGCCGTGAAACATCGCCGCCTCCGTATGATCTGGACCGGCGGGCCAACCCGCTCGGCTCTGGACAAAGACTTCCCCTCGGCGCCGGACAGGGCCCGCGCCGTACTTCCCGCCATCTGCCGTCCCCGGGGGGACGTATCGGAAACAAAAAAGCCCGCCGGCTCCCGCATGGGGATCCGAACGGGCGTCATCGCCGCCACCGCCCCGGCATCATTGCAGGAGCAGGTTGAAACAAAAAAAGCCTTCCGCCCCCAGAAGGGGCCGAAGGCTTCCATGCCTTGTCAGGGGACGCACAACATTGGGCTCCTGACGTGGGAAAAGTCTAATCCTCTTTCGCGTCGCCGTTCAAGAGCTCAAATGCATTAATGATCGCGACCGCGATGTCTTCCATCGTCGTGCGCTTCGCCATCGCCTGATCGCGCAGACGCTTGTAGGCGTCATCCTCGCTCAGGTTCTGGGTCTGCATCAGGATCGACTTGGCGCGGCCGATCTTGCGCATTCCGTTCAGCTTGCGGTCCAGCTTCTGCACCCGCTGCTCGGCCTCCACCTCGCGACGCCAGATGTCACGGCCGAGGGCGAGATTGGTCAGAAGGCCGAAGGGGCGCACCGGCTTCTCGATGACGGCATGGGCCCCGCTGTCCAGCACCATCTGGAGGGTCGTCGGATTCTCGTAATCGACCACGGCGACGATGGTGACCGGCTGGTTGCGCAGGCTGCGCAGCAGGCGCTCGATCGCCGGCCGGTGTTCATGGGCGAACACGACCATGAGCACGTCGACATCGCCGGACAGTTTGGCCGGCGGCGGCCACAGCGCCTCGACCGGACAGCCGATGCGATGCAGATGCTGCACCAGGCCATGCCCCTCCTCGTCGGGCGCGTGCACCACCACGACGGAGAGGTCACGGAGCCCCTTGATCAACGGATTGGCCAAGGCGAATGCTCCCCTCAACCCACACGAACGAAGGTGACGCCCGTATCCCAGCTGCTTGTATTTGACGACACGAAATAGGGATCGGGTTTAACCGGCCGTGTCGCGTCGAGCACGATCCGGAACCGCCCCGACGCCTCGATGCGCGCGACCCTTGGCCAGATATAGGTGTGATTATTCTCGGGATCGACCCGAACCGCGCCTTGCGGCGCGTCGAAATCCCGCCCGACCAGATAGCTGCGGAAGATTTCCGGGTCGTCCGACCCCGCCTCGGCCATGGCCCGTGCCAGCATGTGCATCTGGAAATAGGCGGCCTCCGCCGTCGCCGGCACCGGCGCATCGGCACCATGCATGTCCTTGTAGGCGGCGACGAAGCGGCGCGCGGCCGGCCGGTCCATCACCTCGAAGAAGGTCGCGGCCGTGATGTGGCCCTCGGCCGCCTCGCTGCCCATGGCGACCACCTCGTTCTCGCCCGTGGTCAGGCTGGCGATCGGCATTCTGGCGGGATCGAGCCCGGCGGCGCGATAGGCCTGATAGAGATGCGTGGTCTGGTCCCCGACGACGGTCGAGAAGATGACATCGGGCTGCTGCTTCACGATATCCGCGACAACCGCATCGAAATCCGCGCGCGATGAATTGAGATTCAGATAGCGCTCCTCCAGCACCTTGCCCCGGCACACGCGGACATAATCGGTCATGACCCGGTTCTGCTCGTAGGCATAGACATAGTTGGAGCCGATCAGATAGAAGCGCGCCCCGAAATTCTCGAGAAGATAGCGGGCGAGCGGGATCGTGTTCTGGTTGGGCACGGCGCCGGTGCAGATGCAATTCGGCGAATATTCGAAGCCTTCGTAAAGAATGGGATAGAGCAGCAGGCCCCGCCGCTTTTCAACGACGGGCACGATCGCCTTCCGCGTCGTCGACATGTAGCAGCCGACGATGGTCCGGATGCCGTCCTTATCCATCAAGGTCTCGGCGAGGCGCTTGAACATCTTCGGGTCCGAGCAGGGGTCATAGGCGACGGCCTCGATCGGGCGGCCGCGCACCCCGCCGGCTTCATTGATCTCCTTGATGGCGAGGAGAGTACCCTTCAATTCGGTGGTCTCGACGTCGGCGGTGACCCCTGTCCTCGAAAACAACGCACCGATCCGCAAGGGATCCCCGCTCGGCCACCTGTCCACCATCACCCCACCTCACACATAAAAAAAGCCCTGCCCGGAAAATCCGGCCAGAGCTGCATTGCTCGATACCCCGAGAACATTGTTGGTCGAAGGGCAGGCATCCAGAATAAAGAATTGTTCCGCAGGATGCGCGCATTTTCGACCGCGACGCTCGTTTTCCTGTCACCGGTCATGGCCTTCCGGCCAACGGCACCCGGACAAGACAGAGATTCAGCATGGTTCCGGCCACCCCATGACGCCCCCGGATCCGGATCAGCCCAGGATCGGGAAACCCGCGCGGGAAGGCGCAAAGCGAGCATAGCGGTAGTCTAAAGTTGCAGAAAGCAGGAAAATCGCAGCCCTTGGCAGCGCCGGTGACCCTGTTCAAAAAGCCACGCCTTCGGGCACCGCGACCGATCGCGGTGCCCTTCCGTCGTCAGATCGCCTTGAACAGCGGACTGCGCACCTGCTGGGCGTCGGCGGCCGAAAGGAATTTCTCGGTATAGACGTCGCGCTCGAACAGGCGGCCTTTCATCAGCGTGCCGATACAGGCTTCGATCATCAGCGGCGGACCGCAGAGATAGGCCTTGTGACCGCGGAAATCATTGTCGAAATGCGCTCTGGCCGCATCATGCACGAAGCCCCGGAAACCGGCCCAGTCACTGCCCGCGGGTTCGTCCGACAGGGTGGGGACATAGGTGAAATTGGGGTGTTTCGCCGCCAGTTCGAGGAATTCCTGATGATCGTAAAGCTCGCCCCGGTGACGCTGGCCGTAGACGAGGGTGATCGGCAGCGAGCAATCTTCCGCCAGCAGGTCGAGGATCATCGAACGCGGGCTGGACAGGCCCGAGCCGCCGGCCATGAAGATCATCGGCACCCGCGCCGATTTCCGCACGAAGAAACGGCCGTAAGGCCCGGAGAAACGGATACGGTCCCCCGCTTTCAGCGTCTCGTGGACATAGGTGGTGCCCCGCCCGCCCGGAACGATGCGGATGTTCAGTTCGACCTCCGCCGCCCCCGGGGGCGAGGCGACGGAGAAGGCCCGAGTGCCGATGCCGTCGGGCAGTTCGAGATTCACATATTGCCCCGCCTGAAAGACGAAGGACGCGGGATCGTCCAGACGGATCCACACGCCCTTGATGGTCGGGCTCAGATCGTCGACACGGGCGACCGTGCCGGCGAAATCCTTCACCGGCAGGTTCCGCGCGTCCGGGTCTTCCTCGATCTCGGCCTCGATCACGAGGTCGCTTTCCGGCCGGGCGCAGCAGGCGAGGCATTTGCCCTCGGCGCGCTCGAAATCCATCAGGGCGAAGCTCGAGGCTTCGCCGTAATCGACCTCGCCTTCCACCACGTCGATCTTGCAGGTGGCGCAAAGGCCATGGCAGCAGGCGTGAGGCAGATAGATGCCGGCGCGCAGCGCGGCATCGAGGATGGTCTGCCCCTCCTCGATCTCGATCGTGGTGCCGAGCGGCTGAATCGTCAGCTCGTAAGCCATGTCACGCCGCCGCCGTGATGCTGTTCAGCCCCGGCGTGCGGAACCGGATCTGTTCCTTGTGGCCGATGCCATTGGCGACGAGGCTCTGGTCGAATTCGGGGGTGAAGGGCTGATTGCCCTTCAGCCATTGGACCGCCGCCCAATCGATCGCGGCGGCGTCGGGATCGATCGACAGCAATTGGGCCAGCGGCCCTTCCACCAGTTCGCGAAAGCTCGTCTCCGGCGGCACGCAGATCAGGAACGACGCGGCGAACAGCAGGTGCCCGTCCCAGGCGGCATAGACGATCTGCTTGCCGTGGAAATTCTCCATCAGGTCGCGGGGCTTGAAGTCATAGGGTGCGCGGGCTGCGACGGTCATTTTCGTATCCTCCCGTTATATGCGGGGCGGCGGATCACGCCGCCCCCTGTCCGTCAGGTGTTGCTGGTGGCGAGGCCGCGCCAGCGATCGAAATTCAGCTGATCGCTGGAGCCCTGGTATTCGCCGTTGTCGAGACCATCGGTCAGATGCGCCCAGTCCATCCAGGCGGCGAGGTCGCCGTTCACCGGGTCCTGGAACAACTGCGGCATGGGCAGCCAGGCCTGGACGTATTTCTCGGGCTCGTCCTCGAAGATCTCCTGACAGCCATCGGAGCAGAAATGATAGATCTCGCCCTTGTGGGTGGTCTGGCGGTGGCACAGCACCGAGGCGTCGTCCGGCTCGGTGAAGACGCAGGGCAGTTGGCAGCACTGGCACAGTTTGGCGAGGCCGAAGTTCTTGAACGGCTTGCCCTCGGCCTCCGCGCGTTTGATGTAATCCCAGCGCGGCCGGTAGTATTTGTCGAAGGTGGTCGGATATTTCTGCGACAGCCAGTCCATGTCCTGGTCCGATGGGATCCAGCTGTGGAAGGCGGTGCCGAAGCGCCACTGGTAGAAGCCCAGCATGAACTGATGCGACATGTGATCGATCGCCTTGCCCGCGTCTTCCCAGCCCTTGGGCGGGCGAATGCCGTAGAAGGCCAGGTCCTTGAACAGCGCGCCGCCATTCTCGACACCATAGATTTCCCACGCCTCGCGCCAGGACATCACGCGCTTGGGCAGCATGTAATCCATCATGGTGCTGACGAGGCCAAGCACGCGGAAGCCGCGCCAGAACCACTTGTCGATCCACTTCTGCACGATCGGCAGATTGTCCGGGTCCTGCTCCAGCATGAACTTGATGCACTCGAGGCCAAGGGTCATGTGACGGGCTTCGTCCGACTGGGCGGAGAAGCCGAAGGTCACGGTCGCCATGTCGCCATTATAGGCGGCACCCGACATGAAGGGCACGAACAGGAGGTTGGTCAGGACATATTCGAACGAGAAGCCGATCGCGATCAGGAACTCGAAAGGTCCCGACGCCATCGAATCGTCGAAGAATGAGCGCGCGACCGAGGTGTACCAGATGCGGTCCCGGGTTTCGGCGAAGGCGTGGAAGCCGCTATAATACTTGTTGTAGTTCGACAGCGCGTGGATCTGAGTCTGGGCGTGGCGCATTTCGTCCAGCGCCTGCATCTGGCAGGCGACCTGGGTGCCGGCCCCGGCGAATTCCCGGCCGACCCGGGCGAAGCCCTTGTGCGCGGCGTATTCGCCCGGACTGATCGCCTGCAGGAAGATCTTCAGCGCCGAGAGATAGCGGCCATCGGTGATGTTGAGATGGCCGTTGTTCTGCGCGTGGGCATCGATGATGGCGTAGAACTTCCGCTCCTTCTCGCCCTGATATTTCCAGTAGGCGTCCATGGTCAGGCGGAACGGATCTTCCCACTTGTCCCAGTCGTGGATCTTGATGCCTTCGTAATCGAGATAGGGATAGATTTCCTTCTCGCTGCGATAGGTCGGCTGCCACGCCAGGTCGCGGGTGAGCAGACGGTATTTTTCCTTGATGCCCAGTTTCTTTTCGGGGGCCTTCATGTCCATGGCGGCGCTCCTTCTCAGCGATCCCAGTGCAGCGTCAGGGTCTCGTCGTCTTCGTCGACGTGACCGCTCAGCGTGATCAGGTTGATGTGGATTTCCTGGAGGTCGAAATCGCGCCCCAGGTTCTGTTCGATCGTATCCTTGCGGATGACGAGCTGCCCCGGCGCCGAGATGCGGACCATCGCCGGATCGCGGGTGACGACGGCCTTCGGATTGTCGGCCTCGATCGCCTCGATGATCGGCCTCGTTTCCTCGTTCGTCTGCAGGGCGATGAAGACTTGCGACATGGCGTTTTCCCCGATCACAGCTTGATACCGGTCTTGGCGAGGCGGGCGGCGAGATCGGCACGGCGTTCGTCCATCACCGCTTCCGCCTGATCGCCAAGGCCGAGGCGGGCGACCGGCAGCAGGGCGCGCGCCGCGCGCTCGCCCCAGCTCGCGATCCAGCCGGTCAGCACATCCTTGTTGGCGGCGGATTCCGCGGCGGCGGTCTTCACCACGGCGTCGACCCATTTGCGGGTCTCGTCGAACCAGTCGGACATGAACTGGGTGGCCAGCGCGATGGTCGAGCCGCCCTCGCTCGCCCAGGCGCCATCGACCATGTCACCATAGACAAGGGGATAGAGCAGGCCGTCGAGGGCGACATTCTGGGCGATGAACAGCTCGAAGGGGTCGCGGGTGACGAGGCAATCCTCGACATAGCGGCGCAGGTCCTGCCACGCCGGATCGCCGATCCAGGCTTCCTTGCCCTGTGTCAGGGCATCGAGGCCGCCCAGCATCAGGCCGATGCGCGAGAGATATTGCGCGATGCCCAGATTATCGAGCGCCTGATAGATGCTGGGCTGGGTGAAGGCCGCGCCATAGCCATAACCGCAGACGAAGGTATGGTTCTGGTTGGCGCCCCAGGCGACATGGCGCAGCGGCACCAGGACGGAAAGCGCCTTTTCCCGCAGATCGGGCGCGATCATGCCGGCGAGGCCCTTGCCCTCGATGAATTTGTAATTCGCCTCGACCGCGTCCTGCTGGCGGGCGCGGGTCAGCGTATAGGTATTGTAGAAGAACTGGCGCGGGTCCTTGAGATCATACCAGTCGCGCATCACGATCCGGGTGATGCCCTTGTCGTAGAGTTCCTGATCCGGCGCCCAGGTCGGACGATAGTGCAGGTTCTCCGCCGCCTGAATGTCGTAGGTGCCTTCCTGATAGCGCGATGCCGGCTTGTTGCCGAAGCGCCGGATCAGATGGTCGAAGGCCACGCGCTGCGGCTCGATGGTGACCGTCCGAAGATCGATCTGCATTGCTGTCTCCCTTGTCTTTCGTTACGGCGGCGGTCAGCGGAAGCGGATTTCCCGCGCGTCCGCGAGACGCCAGGCCCAGTCGTCCCGGGGCGGTTCCTCGCCATCATCGTCCGGCGGCAGGAACTGCACCTTGTTGGCGGCGCAGAACTCGTCGAACGCATCGGGCGGCAGCACGAGTTCGACGAAGAGTTCGGGCTCGCCCAGGGCGAATTCGAATTCGACGAAACCGTCCGGCCGCAGCGACCGCACCCGGACGAAGCGGCGATCGGTATCGATCGCCGTGGCGCCTCCGCCTGCCCCTTCCCGCTCCATGGCCCCGGCCCCGTTCAGGTCACGACCGTCAGGAACGTCTCGTGCAACTTGCCCTGCGGGTAATCGAGCCCATGGGCAAAGCCGTCGAACGTCCAGGTGATGGGATCGCTGTCGGGATAGGGTTCGTAGCCGCCGGCGAAGGTCTCGAAGCGGTTACCCGAGGGGTCCCAGGCATAGATCGTCTCGCCGCGGGTGACGCCGTGACGGGTCGGGCCGATGTCGATCGGTATCTTGTTCATGCCCATGATGTCGCCGGCACGCAGCACTCGCTCCCAGGTCGGCATGCGGAACGAGAGATGATGCAGCTTGCCCGGCTCGGGGTATTCGACGAAGGCGATGTCATGGGTCTTGTGCGAGCACGACATGAAGATGCCGATTTCCGGCTCGCCCGCTTCCTCGGGGCCCAGGATGCGTTCGACGAGGTTGAAACCGAGAACCTTGACGAACAATTCCTTGTTGCCGGCGACATTGGGCCCGTAAAGCAGGCAATGATCGAAGCGGGTGGGCGCCATGCCGCGATCCGCGTCGGGCGACCATGGCGGCGGATTGATCTTGGGCAGGCCGTTGCCGATCCGGGTCTTTTCGGCATAAAGCTCGAACAGATGACCCGTCGGCAGGCGGAAGCGCACGCGCTCGCCGGTTTCCAGAAGATCGCCGGCCGGCAGGCGTTCGGTCGGCAGGCCAAAGGCGCGCACATCCTTTTCCAGCCGGTCGAGGGTCGCGGCGTCCAGGACCTTGAAGCCGACGAAGTCGACACCGGCGGAATCGGAAGCCGAGAGGATCAGGCTGCTGTGATCATGCTCGTCCCAGCACTTGAAATAGACCCGACCCAGATGGTCCCGTCCGGTCTCGACCAGACCGAGGATGTCCCGGTAGAAATGCACGCTTTTCTCGAGGTCGAGAACCCTGAGCTGTGCGTGCCCAGGACGGAGAACGCCCGTCATCGCCATGTTATTCCTCCCGTTGCGATCTGCTTCTTGGCCAGCGGAACCCGGTTACTCCCGGACACCGCCACACCGTTACATCAGCACGAACCGTGCCAATCCGCCAAGCCATTGGAATCATTGAATTTACTATGCCGCAATGCGGTATGAGCCAGGGTTTTCCCGACGGATTTGTCAGGCCCCGCGAAGGCCCTGACAAATCCGTAAAGCTGCGCCGCACCATGACGCATTGTCATGCGGCCTTCGCGACCAGGGCCGCTTCCGGTTTCGCCGGGCGCAGCAGGAAGTGCGCGAGCGCCGGCAGCAGTACCAGGGCACCAACCATGTTCCAGACGAACATGAAGGCGAGCAGGATGCCCATGTCGGCCTGAAACTTGATCGGTGACAGCGCCCAGGTCGCCACCGCGATGCCAAGGGTGATGCCGGTGAGCACCACGACCTTGCCGGTGAAGACGAGCGCCCGGTAATAGGCTTCCGACAGCGTCATGCCCTCGCGCAGCCGCGCCAGCGTCACCGTCATCACATAGAGCGAATAGTCGACACCGATACCGACACCGAGGGCGATGACCGGCAGGGTCGCGACCTTGACCCCGATGTTGAGCCAGACCATCAGCGCCTCGCACAGCATCGAGGTGATGATGAGGGGCACCACCGCGCAGACCACCGCCCGCCACGACCGGAAGGTGACGAAGGCGAGCACGATCACCGCGGCATAGACGAGGAACAGCATCTCGCGGTTGGCCTGCTTCACGACGATATTGGTCGCCGCCTCGATGCCGGCATTGCCGGCGGCGCTGAGGAAGCGGATGTCGGCCGTGTTGTATTTCGCGGAGAAGGCTTCGACCACGGCGACAACGGCGTCCAGCGTGTCGGCCCGGTGGTCCTTCAGATAGGCGTAGACGGCGAGCAGGTCGCAGTTCTGGTTGAACAACTCGCGCGGGGCGCGGGTGATGATCGCGTTCAGCATGTCCTGCGAACGGGGCACGGCATACCATTTCAGGCTACCCTCGCTCATGCCCGCGTTGGCGGTCTTGGCAAGGCCCGCCAGCGAACTGGTCGTCTCCACCCCCGGCAGACGGCGGAGTTCGCGCTCCAGCGCATCGACCGCCATCAGCGTGTTGTAATGCGCGCAGGCATATTGGGGCGTCCGCACCATGACGATGTAGACATCGCTGCTGGCCGCGTAATTCCGCACCATGAAGGCATTGTCGCGGTTGTAGCGGGAGTCGGCGCGCAGCTCGGGCGCGCCGGGATCGGTATCGCCGATCTTGAGATCGAGCGCGACGAGAAGACCGCCGATCCCCATCAAGGCGCCAAGGACAACGGCGATGCTCGCGCCCCGCCGCCGGGTGAAGAGGTCGAGGAAAGCCCAGAAGGGGTGTTTCTTGTGGCCGGCATCGCCAGCCTCGGCCAGTTCGGCGCGGAGCGAGCGGCGGGCGACGGCCTGGCTGACCCCGGTATAGGACAGGAAAATGGGCAACAGCACGAGATTGGTGAAGATCAGCACGGCGACGCCGATGCTGGCGGTGACGGCCAGATCCTGGATCACCTTGATGTCGATGACCATGAGGACGGCGAAGCCGACCGCGTCGGCCAGCAGCGCGGTGAGGCCGGCGAGGAAGAGGCGGCGGAAGGTGTAACGGGCGGCGACCAGCTTCTGTGTGCCGCGACCGATGTCCTGCATGATGCCGTTCATCTTCTGGGCGCCGTGGCTCATGCCGATGGCGAAGACGAGGAAGGGCACCAGCATCGAATAGGGATCGAGTTCATAGCCAAGCAGCGGCAAAAGGCCGAGCAGCCAGATCACCGCGATCAGCGAGCACAGGACGACAAGCAGGGTCGAGCGGATGCAGCGCGTGTACCAGAACAGGACCGCGGTGCAGATCGCGATCGCGGCGGCGAAGAAGATCAGCACCTGCTTCAGGCCGGCGATCAGATCGCCGACCACCTTGGCGAAGCCGGTCACATGGATAAGAATGCCATCCTTCTCGTATTTGCCGCGCAACTCCTCGATCCGTTCGGAGACGGCGTAATAATCGATACGCTCGCCCGTCTCGGCGATGCGGTCCTGCAGCGGCACCAGAATGATGCTGGAGCGGTAGTCGGCGGCGATCAGCTGCCCGATCTCGCCCGAACGCTCGACATTGAGGCGGACCTGTTCGAGATCTTCGGGCGTGCCCTTGTAATCATCGGGGATCACGAGGCCGCCATCGAGCCCTTCCTCGGTCACGCCGCTCCAGCGGACCGCCGGGGCCCAGAGCGATTTCATGTAGGGCCGGTCGACACCGTTCAGCAGGAAGAGTTCATCGTTCAACTGGCGCAGGGTCTCGAGATAGGCGGCATCGAAGATGGTGCCATTCTTCGTCTCGACCGCGATGCGCAGCGAATTGCCCATGCCGGCCAGCTGCTTCCGGTTTTCCAGATAGTTGGCGATATAGGGATGCCCGGTGGGGATCATCTTCTCGAAGGCCGCGTTCAGCCTGAGATCGCCGCTGCGCCAGCCCAGAAAGGCGGTTATCAGCAGACACAGCAGGATGACGATCAGCCGGTTGTTGAAGAAGGCGCGCTCCATCAGCGTGCCGGATTTCTGATCGAAATCTTCCAGCCGGGCGATGACGGGGCCGACGGAGCTTGCGGGGGCGTGGGCCATCAATAGGCCTCCTCTGCCTTGGAATTGGGGGCCTGGGCGTTGGGGGTGACGCGGCGGTTGCCGCGCGGGCCTGAAGCCACCAGGGTATCGTCCGGCGCCTGCATCACGGCCGTGAGGCCAGAGCCACCGGACAGGGGTATGGCGGCGAAGCTCAGGGCCTCGTCGGTGCTGCGCAGCAGGCGGCCGCTTTCATCGCCAAGGACAAGGCTGCCATCGCCGAGGCGAAGCCCGGTCGTGACCGTGACCTCGGCGCCAAGATCGACGCGCCGCCAGTCCGCCAGTCCGGGACCGGCACGCCAGGCGTTTCCTTTCAGACCGAAGGCGAGAACGCCGCCGTCCCGAAGCGCCCGCAGGCCAAAGAACGTGCCCTCGTAAGGGCTCTCGACAGCACTGAAGACGTCATCAAACCCGGCGGCGAGAAAGAGCGCCCCCTGCTCCCCGGCGATGACGAGGCCATCGCCCAGGCGCGCGGCGCCGTAGAGATGCTTGCCGCCCCGATTGGGGATGCGCGCCGTGATCGATTGCCAGGAAGCACCGCCATCGCGGGTCTCGAGCGCGAGGCCATAGGCGCCGACGATCCAGCCGCGCCTGTCGTCGATGAAGGTGACGCCCAGGAAGGGCTTGTCCGGCCCGTCCGCGATCATGTAGGTGCCATTGCGAAGCGCGCCGTCGGCCGCGGGATCGCCCGCCGCCTTCAGGGCTTCCGCCTCGGCCATCACGGCCCTGGCGGCGCCATTGCCGTCGAGCTGGCGCGTCCAGGTTTCGCCGCCGTCAGCCGTATGCAGGACGATACCGCCGTGGCCCACGGCCCAGCCCTGTTTCGCATCCACGAAGGTCACATCGGTCAGGGTCACGCTGACCGGCACGGATGACGCCTGGCGCCAGCTGGCGCCGCTATCGTCCGACAGAAGCACGATGCCGCCTTCCCCGACCGAGACCAGCCGCTGGCCGGCCCGGGCGATCGCCAGTTGCAGCATCTGCGTCGCGCGCGGATTGGCGGCGGCGGGCAGATCCATCAGATCGGGCACGATGGCCGCCGTCACCGCCCCCGCCTCGCCCTGCGCCCTGCCTTCGCCCGGACCAAGGGCAAGGACGAGCACCGGCACCAGAGCCGCGAAGGCAAGGAGGGGGCGTCGCCCGCCAAACACCGTGGGCATTACCATCTTGTCGTTTCCCATCAAGCAGGCCCCGTCACGCGGGGCCGGTCGGGCCCGCCCCTGGCGGGCGGGCCCCTGTCCAGCGTCAGCGCATACCTTCAGCGGCGACCGCGTCGCCGGTGAAATAGGTTTCCGGCTTCTGCGGCACGACCTTGAAGGTCTCGCCATTCAGGGCCTGGATCACGCTCATCGTATTGGCCTGAAGATTGAAGACGGTCGCGGTCTTGACGATGGTCGCCGGGATCGCGGGAACGATGAAGGGCGTCATCTGCGTCGTGCGCCACAGCTTGCCTTCGGCATCGTAACCATCCATCAGGGACAGCAGCCAGGTATCCTCGTCGAGATAATAGGTGCGCTTCGGCACGGCATGGCGCTTGCCTTCGGCGACGCTCGCCTCGACCACCCAGACACGGTGACGTTCCCAGCGGACCTTGTCGGGATTGAGGTGGTTCTTGGCGACCGCATCGGCCTCGCTCGCGCCGATGAAACCATTGCTGTTATAGGGGATCAGCAACTCCTTCTTGCCGACCAGCTTCCAGGTGTAGCGATCCAGCGCGCCGAACAGACCCTGCACCTCGTCGAAGTAATTGGCGCCCGAGGCGACGAAATCCGGCGTGTCATAGGCGACCGTGGGCGCCCGGCGCACCCGGCGCTGGCCGACCAGATACTGCCAGGCCTTGCGCGGATCGCCCGGATCGATGCTGTCGCGGATGACGAGGGATTCGCCGGCCTTGAACGGCGGCTCCAGGGTGTTGAAGCGCAGCATGGCGTATTCGCCCTTGAACCCGTCCGCCGTGGCGTCCGGGTAATAGAACGGATACTGGAACGAGATCTGGTTGCGCGTCGCCAGCGTGTGGGTGCCGTCGGCGTTGCCGACGATATTCTTGAAGCTGTATTCGATCGAGGGGGCCTCGATGCGCATTAGGTAGTTCCACATCACCTCGGCACCGGAAGCCGGCACCGGGAAGGGAATGCCGCCGATGCAGCCCTTCAGCGACAGACCGGCATCGATCGCCTGGCAGTTGGTCGCGTTGGCGAACGTATGGTCGTAGACCGCCTGCGACGCCCGCGCCGTGCGATGGCTCGGGTAGACATCGAGCCGGAAGCTCTCGGGAAATTTCTTCAGGAGAGCCCGGGTGCCGTCGCTGAGCAGGGCATCATACTGGGCCATGTTCGCCGCGGTGACCTGGAACAGCGGCTTTTCCCCGGCGAAGATTTCGGTCGGGATATCGCCCATCGCGCCCGAGACCGGCAGGTCCTTGAGCCCGCCGTCCCAGGCGGGGATCGAGCCATCGGCATTGCCGGCCTTCTCGGCGCCGAGCGGCGTCAGGACCGATTTCAGCTTCGCCGCCTCGTCCGCCGTCGTCGCGGCGAAGGCGGCGCCCGACAGCGCCGTCATGGCGGCAAGCGTCACCAGGGCTGCTTTCAGCTTGTTCATCCGGTTTTCCTCCGTGTAACTTTTATGTTCTCAGAACGTGCGCTGGATCGACAGGGCGATGAAATCGCGGTCGCCATGGAAGTTCTTGTAGGACAGCTCGGGCACCGCCGTGTCGTAGAGCACGATCGAGCCTTCCGAGCCGTAGTAATGGGCAACGCTGAGGCTGGCCTGCCAGGTCTTCTGGTAGTCGGCCTTGAGGCCAAGGCTGATCACGCCGCCGCCTTCCGAGGGGAAGAGCACGCCATTGACCGACGAGCGGCCGAACAGGCCGTAGGAAACGCCGATCGGCACCTGCAGGTCGACGCCGGGCAGGACCTGGAAATATTCGGGCGTGAAGATGAACTGGATCGCGCCCGCGTCCCTGGTCGCCAGGGGATCGAGCTGGTCGGCGTTCTTGTCGATCGAGAGACGGTTGTTATAGGCGAATTCGCCGATGACCGAGGCGCCGTCCCACAGCAGACTCTCGTTGAAGACCGAGATCGCCGAGAGATTGGCATGGAGCGTCCGGCCAACGGGGAAGGCCGGGTTGTCGCCGCCATCCGCCGTGGTATTGCCCGGAATGATCACCGCGTTGCCGCTGGCGACGAGGGGCATGTTGTCGCGGAAGGAGACTTCACCCGCGACATTGGTATCGCCGATCAGCGTGCTGGCGCTGGCGCCCACCGTGAAGATGTCTTCGCCGAAGACCTGCATGTAATCGCCGATGGTGCCCGGCTTCACATTGACGCCCGGACGGACGTAGAACTGCGGGATCTTGTCGTGGAAATTGGCGACATAGAAACCATATTCGACATCGCCCGGGGACCAGCGGATCTGGGCGCCGCCCTGGCCCTGGTCGCGGGCATCCTTGTCCGAGCCGCGATAGGCGACCGCGCCCGGGCCGAGGATCAGGGTCTCGCCGCCGTCGTCGACGAAATCGGCGAAACTGAAGTAACTGCCGGCGGCCGGCAGGCGGGTCTTGCGCCATTCGAGCTGATAATAGGCGCCGACCGAGAGTTCGGACGAAATCTGGATCTGCCCCGTGACCTGGCCGATGGGGCGCAGGATTTCCTGGAAGCGGGAGTTCGGCACCGACAGCGCCTTGACCAGATCGAGCGACGTCTGCGCCGCGGCGATGCCGTTCGAGCCGAAGAACAGGCTCTCGCCATAGAGCTGGGTGAAGCGACCGGCCCGGATGTTGAGGCCGGTATCGCCGATGGCGATCTTGCCGAAGACGAAAGCGTCGAGCAGTTCGGCGTTCTGACCGTGCAGGTCCTGGGCCTCGTCCGAGAAACGGTTGTAGGGCGCGCTGGTCGTGTTCACCAGGGCACCGCCGAAGGCGCCCGGATTGTCGTTCTTGCCCATGTATTCGTCGTCGTACCAGGCCGCGGCGCTGACCCGGAAACCGAAGTCGCGCTTGTAGGTCAGGCCGAATTCGCTGAGCAGGTCGACCCGGTTCGAGATCAGCCCCTTGTCGAAATTCAGGTCGCCGTCGTCGGTATTGGCCTGGACCCCGATCGAATTATTCGCCACCTGACCCGACGGCTCCTCGACACGCCAGCCGAGCGAGTATTTCAGCGTATTGTCGAAGTAGATCGCGATATCCGGATTGCCCGTTTCGATCGGCGCCGCGGAAGCGGAAACGGAAGTTCCGACGACGATCGCCAAGGCGATCGCGGAAACAGCCGTGGCCATCGAATTATTCCTGTCATGCCGAGGCATAGATCCCCCTGCCATCGCGTCCTCCGTGCGGCCTGTCCCGGCCTTTTCTTTAAATTTGTCGATGCAGCGATGGCCGCAGCCCCCATTTCGAGCGGCCGGACATCCTGCCCATGGCCACGTTATGAATCGTGCTGCATACTGTCCAATACCGTTGCGGACGCCACTTGATACCGTATCGGTATGAGGCTCGCGGATCGGGCCCGGGAGGGAAAAATGGATTTCCGGCAGTTGAAATATTTCATCGCCGTCGCGGAGGAAGAGAATATCGGCCGGGCGGCCCGGCGCCTGCATATCTCCCAGCCGCCGCTGACCCGCCAGATCAAGCAGATCGAGGATGAACTGGGCGTCGCCCTCTTCACCCGGACGCCGAAGGGCATGGAGTTGACGGCGGTCGGCCGCCTGTTTCTCGAAGAAGCGCGAAATATCGAGCTTCTGTTCGAACAGGCGACGGAGCGCACGCTGCAGGCGGCGCGGGGGCGTCTCGGCCGGCTCGATGTCGCGATTTTCGGCTCGGGCATCATCGATGCCATTCCAAAGATCATGCTGGCCTTCACCGAGACCTATCCGGGGGTGAAGGTCCATCTGCACCAGATGGGCAAGGCCGAACAGATCGAGGCGCTGCGCCAACGCCGCATCAATGTCGGCTTCAACCGGCTCCTCGCCCCCCTGCCCGACCTGACCAGCGAGCTTGTGTTCACCGAGCCGCTGCTGCTGGCGGTGAACGAGAAACACCCCTTGTCACGGCTGGACAGCATTCCCTTCAGCGCCCTCGAGGATCATCCCCTGATCCTGTTCCCGCGCGAGGGGCGGCCGAATTTCATCGACAAGGTGATCGCGATCTGCGCCGAGGTCGGCTTCTTTCCCAGGATCACGCAGGAGGTTGGCGACGCGGTGACCGGGGTCGCCCTGGTGGCATCGGGCTTTGGCATCTGCATCGTGCCGAAATCCCTGACCGCGCTGACCCTGCCCGGCGTCGTCTTCCGCCCGATCGCGGAGCGGCCGGCCCATTGGTCGGTCGACCTCAGCTGCATCTACCGGAGCGGGGACGAGTCGCCCATTCTCGCCGCCTTCCTGGGGACCATGCGCGCCTTTCGCGAAAGCCTGCCGAAACAGGCCGATGCGTTATCTGGCGGGTCTCAATCGACGCCGCCCCGCTTCAACCGATAGGCAAGCTGCCGCCGCGTGATGCCGAGAATGCGGGCCGCCTGGGTCAGATTGCCCCTGGCCCGTTCCGCGGCGAGGCGCAGCAGGCGATGCTCATGGGCCTGGAGATCGAACCCCTCGGTCAGCAGATCGGCGTAGATCCCCTCGTCCGCCGCGGCTTCGCCGACATGGCCGTGCAGATCGACGGCGACGCCGCCCATGCCCTGCAGCGGACCATCGGGGAACAGATGTTCCGCCTCGATCCAGCCGCCATCGGGCGCCAGGATCACGCCGCGTTCCACCAGGTTTTCCAGCTCGCGCACATTGCCCGGCCAGTCATGGTCCTGCAGCACCTGCAGCGCCCAGTCACTGATACCGAGGAATGTCTTGCCATAGAGCGTCGACAGGCGCTCGAGCATCGCCACGGCGAGCAATGGGATATCCGATTTCCGCTCGCGCAGCGGCGGGATCTCGACCGGATAGGTCGCCAGCCGGTAATAGAGATCGGCCCGGAAACGCCCGGCCGCCACCGCCTGCTTGAGATCGACATTGGTCGCCCCGATCACCCGGACCTTCACCTTGCGCAGCCGGTCGTCGCCCAGTCGCTCCACCTCGCCGGTCTGCAGCACGCGGAGCAGCTTGACCTGGGCGGCGAGGCTGAGGTCACCCACCTCGTCGAGCAGCAATGTGCCGCCATCGGCCCGCTCGAAGCGACCAGGGCGCGACTGCTGCGCCCCCGTGTAAGCGCCGCGCTGCACGCCGAAAAGTTCGGATTCGATCAGATCCGTCGGGATCGCGCCGCAGTTGACGGCGATGAAGGGGCCCCCGGCCCGAGGGCTGTTGTCGTGCAGCCAGCGGGCGAACATCTCCTTGCCCACCCCGGTCTCGCCCAGCAGCAGCACGGTAACCGGCGTGTTGGCCGCCTTGGCCATCCGATCGAACGCCGCCCGGAACCCGGGCGAAGCGCCGACCAGCCGCCCCGGCGGTTGTCGCGAGGGTGGCCGGCCGCGCAGGCTGGACAATTCCGCCTCGAGTTCACGGAACGGCGCATCCCCTTCGGCCGACTTGAAATTGTCGAGGAAGGGATCGTCGCCCCAGGCTTCGGCCGGGCGGGCCACCATCACGCAGCGATCGTCGCCCCGCGCCACGCATTTCACCTCGCGGAAGACGATGAAGCGGCGGAAGAACTGGCTGACATAACCTGATGCGTGCCCGAAGATGCTCCAGCACGCGCATTCGCCGCCGACACCGTAATGCTCGATGTGGCATTCCGCCTCCCACGAGCCTTCCATCTCGACGGTGCCGAAGAAACTGCCCTTCTCCCAGTCGATTTCGGCTTCGGTGATTTCGCTCTTCACCACGCCTTCGAAACCGTGCAGCACGGGGCCGATGTTGAAGACGTCGTAATCGTCTCCGGCCCCCACCAGCTTGGTGGCGAGATCGGCATCCTGGCGCCCGGTGGCGAAGCCCATGCGCATGAGCACCCCTTGCGCCCGCCGCGGCCCCAGGGTCTCGAACAGCTCGTGGCGGACCGCGGCCAGCGCCTTGGCGTGCACCAGCAGCATCCGGTTCTCGTCCAGCCAGATACGGCCGTCCTCGACATCGAATTTCAACCGGGAGCGGAGGTTGAACTGTTCGATCAACCTTTTGCGCAGCATTCCCAGAATTCCCCCGTTTCCACGTCCCACGCGGCCTTTTCGCCGGCCGCTTTCCTCATTCGGGCCATGAAGCGGGCCTTGCTGGCAAGCACAAACTGAACGGCCGATCCATACCTTTCCGGTATCAACTCACTGTCTGCTTAGTATTAGACGGGTATCCCTTCCGCTTCCTATGCTGACGGCCAAACCACATCGGCCATGCCGTCCGTGTCACGGGACAGGCAATGCGCCGGGCTCAAGGGGGAACCATGCGTCAGGTTCAGAATTTCATCGACGGCCAATTCACCGGCAGCGCCAGCGGGCGCCGCTTCGACAAGATCGCGCCGGTCGACGGCACGGTCATCGCCTCCATCTCCGAGGCGGGCGCCGCCGAGGTCGATGCCGCCGTGCTCGCCGGCCGCGCCGCCCTCAAGGGCGAATGGGGTCGTCTGACCACCGACCAGCGCTGCGACCTGCTGCACGGCGTCGCCGACGAGATCACCCGGCGCTTCGACGATTTCGTCGCCGCCGAAATGGCCGATACCGGCCAGCCGCATCATGTGATGACCCATGCCTTCATCCCGCGCGGCGCCGCCAACTTCAAGGTCTTCGCCGACGTCGTGAAGAACGTCCCGACCGAGAGTTTCGTCCTGCCGACGCCGGACGGCGCGGGCGCGATCAATTATGGCCTGCGCCGGCCCAAGGGGGTGATCGCGGTGATCGCCCCCTGGAACGCGCCTTTCCTGCTGATGACCTGGAAGGTCGGGCCGGCGATGGCCTGTGGCAACGCCGTCGTCGTCAAGCCGTCGGAGGAAACCCCGCTGACGACGACCCTGCTCGGCGAGGTGATGAACACCGTGGGTATCCCCAAGGGTGTGTTCAACGTGGTCCACGGCTTCGGTCCCGGCTCCGCCGGCGAATTGCTGACCCGGCACCGCGGCGTCGACGCCATCACCTTCACCGGCGAGACCGGCACGGGCACCGCCATCATGAAGGCGGCGGCGGAAGGGATCCGCGACGTTTCCTTCGAGCTGGGCGGCAAGAACGCCGGCATCGTCTTCGCCGACGCCGATTTCGACAAGGCGGTGGACGGGATCTTCCGCTCCGCCTTCCTCAACACCGGACAGGTCTGTCTCGGGACCGAGCGGGTCTATGTCCAGCGGCCCATCTTCGAGCGTTTCGTCGCCGCCTTGAAGGCAAAGGTCGAGGGCGTCAATTTCGGCCGGCCCGAGACCAAGGGAACCGACTACGGCCCGCTGATCAGCGCCGAACACAAGCGGAAGGTGCTGTCCTATTACCGGAAGGCGGTCGAGGAAGGCGCGACCGTGGTGACCGGCGGCGGCGTGCCCGACATGCCGGCCGATCTTGCCGGTGGCCACTGGGTGCAGCCGACGATCTGGACCGGCCTGCCCGAGACGGCCACGGTCGTCCGCGAGGAAATCTTCGGTCCCTGCTGCCACATCCGCCCCTTCGACACCGAAGCCGAGGTGATCGCCCTCGCCAATGCCAACGATTACGGCCTGTCGACCACGATCTGGACCACCAATCTGTCGTGTGCCCACCGCATGGCGGCGGCGATCGAGGTCGGCATCGTCTGGGTGAATTCCTGGTTCCTGCGCGACCTGCGCACCGCCTTCGGCGGCAGCAAGATGTCGGGCATCGGTCGCGAGGGTGGCGTCCATTCCCTCGAGTTCTACACCGAGACCAGCAATGTCTGCATCAAGCTGTGAGGTCGCTATGAGCGCGGACATGATCGCCCGTTGCGGCGATGAACTCTACGAAGCCTTTGTCGGGCGCCACACCCTGGCCCCCCTCGCCGAGCGCATCCCCGAACTGACCCTCGAGGATGCCTATCGCATCCAGGAGCGTTTCATCGCGCGGCGCGTCGCGGCGGGCGAGACCATCGTCGGCAAGAAGATCGGCGTGACCTCGAAGGCGGTGCAGAACCTGCTCGGCGTCTATCAGCCGGACTTCGGCCAGCTCACCTCGGGCATGGTCTACAAGGCGGGCGAGACCATCGACCTGAACGCGCTGATCCAGCCGAAGGCAGAGGCTGAACTCGCCTTCGTGCTGAAGCGCGACCTGAAGGGTCCCGGCATCACGGCCATGGACGTGATCCACGCCACCGATTACGTCGCCCCCTGTTTCGAGATCGTCGATTCCCGCATCCACAATTGGAAGATCGGCATCCGCGACACGGTGGCCGACAATGCCTCCTGCGGCGTCTATGTCCTCGGCGACGTCCGGGGCGATCCGCGGGACATCGACCTCGCCCTCGCCGGCATGGTCCTCGAGAAGAATGGCGAACTGTTCTCGACCGCCTGCGGCGCGGCCGTTCAAGGCTCGCCCGCCAACGCCGTGGCCTGGCTTGCGAACACGCTCGGCGCCCTCGGCATTCCGTTCCTCGCCGGGGAAGTGATCCTGTCCGGCTCGCAATCCGCCCTCGTCTCCGTCGTCGACGGCGATGTTCTCACCTGCACCATCGGCGGGCTCGGCGCCTGCCGGGTCGCCTTCTCGGGAAAGAGCGCGGCATGACCGTTACATTGACCGCCGAAGACATCACCCGCCTGACCGAGCGCGTCGAAGGCGCGCAGGTCGGAGGCCACGCCATTCCCCGGCTGACCGAGGAATATCCGGGCATGACCCTCGACGACGGCTATGCCGTGCAGTCCTCGCTGCGCCGGCGCTATATCGCCAAAGGTCACAAGCTGATCGGCTGGAAGGCCGGACTCACCTCCCGCGCCAAGATGATCCAGATGGGGGTGAACGTCCCCTCGATCGGCTTCCTGACCGATCGGATGGCGCGGCCCGAGGGTTCCGAGGTTTCGGTGAAGGGCCTGATCCACCCCCGCGTCGAATGCGAGGTCGCCTTCATGACCGCCAGGGATCTGGCGGGTCCGGGCTGCACCGCCGCCGATGTGCTGGCCGCCACCGATTTCGTGCTGCCGGCGATCGAGATCATCGATTCCCGCTTCTCCGGCTTCAAGTTCGACCTCGAGAGCGTCGTCGCCGACAATGGCTCGGCCGCGCTCTTCGTCGGCGGCGGCCGGCCGCGCCGCACCGCCGATCTCGACCTGCCGACGATCGGCGTCGTCATGGAAAAGAATGGCGAAATGATCACCTTCGCCGCCGCCGCCGCCGTGCTCGGCCATCCGGCCGAAGCGGTCGCCATGCTGGTGAACATCCTGCACGACCTGGGCGAGACCCTGC
Source organism: Zavarzinia sp. (assembly GCF_049306435.1). Taxonomy (NCBI): domain Bacteria; kingdom Pseudomonadati; phylum Pseudomonadota; class Alphaproteobacteria; order Rhodospirillales; family Zavarziniaceae; genus Zavarzinia; species Zavarzinia sp. Next base: position 2,574 of record NZ_JBAQRT010000209.1, on the reverse strand, counting down.
CCGCCGGCAGTTTCGTGATGAGCGGCGGCATCACCGAAGCCATCCCGGTGAAGCCCGGCGACACCATCACCGCGCGCTACCAGGACCTCGGCAGCGTTTCCATCCGTTTCGTCGACTGATCGACCATCCCCGGAGTCCCGCGATGCCCATCATCGAAATGCACCTGCTCGAAGGGCGGACCAGCGAACAGAAGCAGCGCGCGGCGAGCGCGATCACCGAAGCGGTGATCGGTGCTCTCGGCGTCAAGCCCGAGTCCGTCCGCATCCTGATCACCGAACACGAAGCTGACGAATTCTATGTCGCCGGCATCGCGCGCAAACCCGCCAAGGACAGCGCCGCCGTCAACGGCTCGGCCAAGGAACATTCGGCATGAAGAAGATCCGCTGCGCCCTGATCGGCTCCGGCAACATCGGCACCGATCTCATCTACAAGATCCAGCGCAGCCCGGTGCTGGAGCCCGTGTGGATGGTCGGCATCGACCCTGAATCCGAAGGCCTGGCGCGGGCCCGCGACATGGGCCTGAAGGTGACGGCCGAAGGAGTCGACGGCCTGCTGCCCCATGTCCTCGAAGACGATATCCAGATCGCTTTCGACGCGACCTCGGCCTATGTCCATGCCGAGAACAGCCGCAAGCTGAACGCGCTCGGCGTCCTGATGATCGACCTGACGCCGGCCGCCATCGGCCCCCTGTGCGTGCCGCCGGTGAACCTCAAGAGTTATACCGACCAGAAGGTCATGAACGTCAACATGATCTCCTGCGCCGGCCAGGCGACGATCCCCATCGTCCACGCCGTCTCGCGCGTGCAGGGCGTGCGCTATGCCGAGATCGTCGCCAGCCTCGCCTCGAAATCCATCGGCCCGGGCACCAGGGCCAATCTCGACGAATTCACCTATACGACCTCGAACGCGGTGGAAAAAGTGGGCGGCGCCCGCAAGGGCAAGGCCCTTGCCATCATCAACCCGGCCGAGCCGCCGATGATCATGCGCAACACGATCTACTGCCTGACCGACGACGAACCGGACCAGGCGGCCATCACCCGTTCGGTCCTGCAGATGATCACCGAGGTGCAGAAATATGTCCCCGGTTACAGGCTGGTGAACGGCCCCGCCTTCGAGGGCGACAAGGTCTCGGTCTTCATGGAGGTGAAGGGCCTCGGCGACTATCTGCCGACCTATGCCGGCAATCTCGACATCATGACCGCCGCCGCGACGCGCACCGCCGAGATGTTCGCCGAAGAAATCATCGCCGGCACCCTGACCCTCGAACCCACCCGCTCCCTCGCGACGGAGGCCGCCCAATGACCAGCTCCCTGAACGGCCGCAAGGTCGCCCTGCACGACATGTGCCTGCGCGACGGCATGCATGCCAAGCGCGAGCAGATCAGCGTCGAGCAGATGGTGAAACTGGCGACCGCCCTCGACGGCGCCGGCATCCCCTATATTCAGGTGACCCATGGCGCCGGCCTCGGCGGCAATTCGGTGCAGCACGGCTTCGCCCTCGCCAGCAACGAAGCCTATATCGCGGCGGTCGCCGAAAAGATGACCCAGGCCAAGGTCTCGGTCCTGCTGATCCCCGGCCTCGGCACGATGAAGGAATTGCAGGCGGCCCATGACGCGGGCGCGCGCAGCGTCCATGTCGCTACCCATTGCACCGAGGCGAATACCTCGCCCCAGCACATCGCCTATGCCCGCAAGCTCGGCATGGACACCACGGGGTTCCTGATGATGGCCCATCTGAACGATGCCGCCGGCATCGCGCAGCAGGGCAAGCTGATGGAATCCTATGGCGCGCAGACGGTCTATGTCACCGACTCCGCCGGCTTCATGCTGCCCGATGATGTGAAGGACCGCGTCTCGGCCCTGCGCGACGTGCTCGATCCGGCGACCGAGATCGGCTTCCACGGCCACCACAATCTCGGCATGGGCGTCGCCAATTCGATCGCCGCGATCGAGGCGGGCGCCAGCCGGATCGACGGCTCGGTCGCGGGTCTTGGCGCCGGCGCCGGCAACACGCCGCTCGAAGTCTTCGCCGCCGTCTGCGACCGCATGGGGATCGAGACTGGTGTCGACCTGTTCAAACTGATGGATGTCGCCGAGGATATCGTCCTGCCCATGATGGATCACCTGGTCCGGGTCGACCGGGAGTCGCTGACGCTCGGCTATGCCGGGGTCTATTCGACCTTCCTGCTGCACGCCAAGAAAGCGGCGCAGGCCTATGGCATTTCGGCCCGGGACATCCTGATGGAACTCGGCCGCAAGAAGATGATCGGTGGCCAGGAGGACATGATCCAGGACACCGCCATGACCATGGCCAAGGATCGCGGCCTGCTGCGTGAGCCGGCGCAGGCCGGGGCCTGAAGCGATGACCGGCACCGCCGTCGTCGTCGGCGCCTCCGGGGCGTTCGGCGGCGCCATCGTCACCCGCCTGATCAAGGCCGGGCTGACGGTGGTCGCCGTCGCCCGTAGCTTTCAGGCGCTGGAGGCCCTGGCCGACCAGCATCCGGGCCTGATCGCCTGTACCGCCGATATCGGCGACGACGAGGCGATCCCCCGCATCCGCGCCGCGCTGCCGGCG